>JAGQSP010000118.1 GCA_020439485.1 Acidimicrobiales bacterium
CCGGCATCGACCAGGCCTCGCAGTGTGTCGATGTAGGTCGCCAAGGCGTCGGTTCGTCCGGTGGCGATGTAGGGCAGCCCGGCGTGGGCGTCGAGGAACACGCCTGGCTTGGCGAAGGTGGCCTCGTAGAAGCCCATCAGCTTCTCCCACGCTGCGGGGTCGGTCTCGATGCCGGCCAGCTCGCAGCGCCACAAGAACGACGCCCCGTCGGTCATGACGTTCAGCGGGGGCGCGGGTGAGCGGCCCGGGGCACAGTGCAGCTCGTAGGTGGCGAGTGCCTCGGCGGCCTGTCCGGTGCCCATCAGCAGCAGCGCATAGTGCCACCAGGTGTGGCAGTACATCGTCGCGTCGTGGTCGAGGTCTGGTAGCCAGTTGCCGAGGAAGTCGAGGGCCTCTTCGTTGCGGCCACCCTCGTACAGAGCGTGTGCCAACACGTGGGCCGAGTGGGCCGACCTTGGCTTGACCTCGAGGGCCTCCATGACCATGTCGCGGCCCTTCTCCCATTGTCCCGTCTCGACATGGGCAAACGCGTGGAACGAGCGGAACCACCAGTCGTCGCCGTACATCGGTGCCAGGCGATCTAGGTATTCGAGCTGTTCTGGTTCGCGGCCCTGTCGGCCGCTGAAGCCGATGAGACCGAAGACGCTGCTGGCGGGAGCCAGGACGAATGCGTCGGTGGGCCAGGTTTCGAGATGGCGCCCGATGGCGCCAAAGCCCTCGACGGCCTGACCCCGTGTCAACAACCCCTGAACGGCAATGTGCGATCGCTCTCGCTCGGTGGTGTCGGCGGCCAGGGCCTCGGCGGCCTCGATCGCCGCCAGCGCTTCACCAGGTCGTGCGTTGGTCTGGTGGATGCGGGCCATGGCTGCATGGGGCAGCGCAAAGGCCGGGTCGGCCTCGGTCGCCGACACGAGGGCATCGAGGCTGCCTCCCACGCCTGCCAACTGGCGGTCGATCCCGTCGACGTAGAGGTCGCGGGCTGCCGGTGACGAGGTCGAGATTTCGAGTCCGTAGGCGTCGAGTTGCATGGGGCCAGTCTCGCGCACGGCCGCTCTTGCCACCTTCCGGCTTGGCACCGCCTGGTGCTCGAGGGCAGGATCGCTCCATGAGCGGTATCGAACCAGATCGACTTGGTGAGCGCACGACATCCAGGGATCCGCTGTTCAGAGACAACCCCCACCTGGTGTACGACGAGCTGCGCTCTGCGGGCTGCCCGGTGCATGACCCCATCTATGGCCGCTTCATCGTGACCAGCCACCAGACAGCGCGCACGGTGATCCGGCACAAGGACTTCGGCGTCGATGCCCGCCGCGCGTCGGGCGATTCGTACATGCGTAAGGTCGCGGGCACAGGGGTGCTGGAGGGGAAGGGAAACAACTCCTACGAGCCGCCCCTGGTGCTGCTGGACGATCCGGCGCACCGTCGCATTCGGCTGCTGGTGTCGAAGGCCTTCAACGCCAGACGTATCGAAGACGAGGGACCACGAATCGAGCGCATAACCGAGCGTTTGCTCAGGCGACTCGACGGCTTCGATCCGGTAGATCGCGTCGATCTGGTGTCGGAGTTCGTCAGCTTGTTGCCTGCACAGGTCATCGCCGAGATACTCGGTCTCGAAGGCGGCGATGTGGGGACGCTTCGAACCTGGTCCGAGGACATCTTGTGGGGCTATGACCCGCACCGTGACATCACTCGCCAAGAACGGCTTCGCACCGCCTACGAAGGTCTGGTGTCGCTGATCAAGGGCACCGTGCAGCTCCGCAGATCAAAGCCGGCCGATGATCTGATCTCGGAGATGGTGAGGGCCAGTCAGAACGACGATCGGCTCGACGATCTGGAGATCATCAGCCTTTGTGTCCAGCTGATGGTGGCGGGAAACGTGACCACCAGCGATCTCATGGGCAACGGCCTCTATTGGCTGGCTGGCCATCCCGACCAGCGTTCCCGGCTTGCGGCTGACCCATCATTGATGCCCGGCGCCGTCGAGGAGATGCTGCGCTACGACTGCCCCATAACCGAGACTGCGCGCATCGCCCAATGCGACCTCGACCTCGACGGTGTTGCCTTGCAAGCGGGCGACACCATCACCGTGTCGCTGGCGGCAGCCAACCACGACCCTGCCGTATTCGAGGATCCGCACCGCTTCGACATCGAACGCGACGCCAGTGGCCATCTCGGCTTCGGCTCGGGGGTGCACGTGTGCCTCGGCGCTCCGTTGGCCCGCCTCGAGGCATCCATTGGCTTGGGTCGATTCCTGGCTCGGTATCCCGACTACGAAATCGTCGAAGACGGCCTGAGGAGACGCGCGCTGCCGTTCTTCAGGGGTTTCGAGTTGTTGCCGGTGATGTTGGGACGACGCTCGGGCGGCTAATTCGCCTGTCGGCCATGGCGGCCAACAGCCCGGCACCGGGGGCGGCGCAAGAAACCCACAAAGCGACCTGATACGAACCGGCGATCGACTCGATCAGGGCGAACAGCGCCGGACCGATGGCGCTGCCTATGACCATGGCGCTCATCTGCAGCCCCGAGATGGCGCCCAGATGCCTGCGGCCGAACAATCGAGGTACCGCGGCCGACGTCAGCGGCGAGAACAGGCCCTGAGCGACACCCCAGCCCGCAACCGCCACCAGCGCCGGGCCAGGCTCGTCGATGTGGCTGACCGACAGATACATGACCAGCTGCGCCACACACGCGGCGATGGCGATGTTGACCGGTCGAATCGTGTCGGCCAGCCACCCGCCCAGCAGAGACACCGGCACGCTGACCAGCGCAATCGGAACGAAGATGCGGACGACCTCGGTGTCGGTGAGCCCGATCTCGGCGCCGAAGTCGACGATGTGGAACGTCAGGGCCGTGCCCGTCGAGCTGAGGGCGGCGACCGGAAGTGTTATGGCCCAGAAACTCAGCGACCTGGCCGCCTCGGCCCGTGTGGCGTCCTGGTCGGTGCCGATAGGGGCGGCGGGTGACGCCGAGTGCGATTCCTGTGCGATGCCGCCGTCGATCTGCAGCCCGGCGGCCTCGGGGCTCTCTCTGTAGAAAACGACGATGACGGCGCCCACACCGAAGACCAGCACCAACGCCATCAGGCGCCAAGCCCAACGAAAACCGTCGACCTGAATCAGCGCCAGCAGCACTGCGGGGCTCGAAGCCAGTGCAAAGCCCATGCCGGCGCTCGACACCGAGCTGACGACACCCCGGCGACGCTCGAACCACTGGGAGACCATGGTGCGGCTGGCCAGCGTCAGCAGGCCCTGGCCGCTGAACCGCAAGAATCCGAAGCCGACGCTCATCACCAGCATGCCGACCGGGAGGTTCATCGGGCCGAGGAAGCTGAGGGCCACGATGGTGGTCGCCAGCGACAGGGTTGCCGTGAAAGCGACCACCCGGGCGCCATAGCGGTCGACAGCCCTGCCGCCGCGCGGCAGGAGGAAACCGCTCGACGCTGTTCCCACCAGGTACGCGATCGACAGCTGCAGGCGGCTGAGCCCGGTGGCGTCGCTGATGTGGTCTGTGAAGACGCTGACGCCGGCCGTTTGGCCTGGCGCCGAGGCTATGGCGCCGATCGTTCCGGCCGCCAAGATCACCCAGCCGTAGTAGAAGCCGGTACGCGCCGGGTCGAACGGCCATTTGGAAGCCTTGGCCCTGGCGCTGGAAAACACCGGCCGACTGTACCCGGTGCGATCTACCCGCCCGGGCGTGTGTGCCCGGCGCCTGGCTACAGCTCGCTGCCTGCTGGGTCGTGCTCGATGGCAGGCGCGCCCTTGTGTGACGGCATGGTCACGACATCGGGGTCGGGGGTCTCGGCGTACAAGCGGGCAACCTCGGCCGAGCGAGCGTCTTGAACCGCGCGTTGATTGATGTACCCCTTGTCGGTGATCTCGTAGGCGCCCGGGTCGGGGGGCTCTTCCAACAGCAAGAATCGGGCGACCCTGGTAGACGACGCGGGGTTGGCGTGGTTGTGCGCCGCCAGCCCAGCCGCAATGGCTTCTCGAACTGCGCTAGACCGGGCCGGGTGCACACCATCGGCCAGCGCCTTGCACTGCTCGAGGTTGGGCCATATCAGCAAGGTGACATCGGATTGGTTCAATCCACACACCACTGCGTCCCTGACGAACGGCGAAGCGGCAGCGACGACCTGCGAGCGAAGCGCACCGGCCTGAACCCAGGTGCCCGACAGCAGCTTGAAATCCTCCGACACACGCCCGGCGAAGCACAACCCTCTGACCGGGTCCGCCGGATCGGCGAAGCGCACGGCGTCGCCCATTCGGAAGTAGCCCTCCTCGTCGAACGCGGCTTCGGTGATGGCGGGTTCGCCCAGATATCCCGGGGTGATGCCCCGGCCGCGAGCGCGAATCTCCCAGCGGTTGTCGCCCACCGGAAGCAGCTTGATGTCAGCACCAGGGGCGGGCAAGCCGATCACGTCGTGGTCTTCCGTGGGCCACCAGCGCAGAATTCCAGCCGACACCTCCGTAGACAGCAGGCTGGTGTTCAACATGATGGGTTCGCCGGTGTTGGCCACCGCCAGCTTCTGGATTCGTGCTGCGAGGGCGTCTGGCATGGCAGCGGACCCGAAGTTGAACTGGGTGGTGTTGGCGAAGAACGACGCAGCCAGGTCGTCGTCGGCCTCGAGCGCGTCGACCACCATCGACCACCCCAACGGCGACCCGCTGTAGTTGGTGGGTTTCACCTCGGCCAGGTTGTGGATGGTCGGCTCGAACTGCCCTGGCACAGGCCTGCCCGTGTCGAGGTACACCGAACCGGCGTCGAACACGACCGTGTTGAGCCGCATCACGCCGGCCCCGACATGGCTCCATGGCATCCAGTCGAGCACACGTGTGTCGACCGTCTCATCGAAGGGTTCGCTGAACGCATTGCCGGCAGCGAGGAACGCAGCGTGCATTCCGTGGTTGTGGATGACGCCCTTGGGCATGCCGGTCGAGCCAGAGGTGAACATGTAGCGGGTGACCGTGTCGTGGTCGATCGCATCGATGGATCGGTCGACGGCCTCGGTTGCCTCGGTCGCCAGCAGTTGTGAGAACTCGACCGAACCGTTCGCCCCGTCGCCGGTGACGAACGTGGCAGCGGCGATCGTCGCAGCCAGGGGAGTGTCGGCCTCGATGGTGTCGAGTGCGGCTTGATGCACCGACAGGTCTTCGGCAAAGACAAAGCTGGGCGACACTCGGTCGAGTACCCAGCGCAACTTCGGGAAGGCACCCCGCACCGTCGAATAAGGAACGCTGACAGGGCAGTAAGGCACCCGTGCCATCTGTGCACCCCACGCCATCAGGAAGTGCATTCGCGAGCTGGGCGACAAGATCACCAGAGGGTGGTCGACACCGGCACCGCGGTCCAGCAGCCACTGGGCCACGCTGCGACAGCGCTCGAGGGCCTGCCCGTAAGTCAGGTGCTGCCACTGGCCGTCGGCGTCGACCTCGGCCACCAAGGTGCGGTCGGGGAACCGTGTGGCGCGGTCGACGAACACGTGCACCATCGACCGTGGCAGCGGCATCGTCGGATATGGGCAGGTCATGATCAGTTCGCCGGTGGGCCGTTCCTCTATCTCCACCGCTGCGACTCGAGGACTCGGACTCCACGAACTCGGCTCGCCGGATGGATCGGTCGCTTCGTGGTTGGCCATGGCGCGGAGGTTAACGATCGACGATGCCGCGGCCCAACTCGGTATGGACAGCGGCGGTCGAGCGCCGGGCGTTGCTGCTGCGCTAGGTTCGCTCCGGACCTGAGACGCAAGGGGGCTCGATGGACCAGAACACTCAGGCACAATCGGCGGCCGATCGGCCCAACGTGGTGTTCATCCTCGCCGACGATCTCGGCAGTCGCGACCTGGGCTGCTATGGCTCCGACGAGGTGCGGTCGCCGGTGATCGACCAGATGGCTGCCGACGGCATTCGGTTCACCCACGCCTACGCGGCATCGCCGTGGTGCTCGCCGACCCGCATCGCCCTTTACACCGGTCGCAGCCCTGGCAGGCTCGAGGGCGGGCTCGAGGAGCCGCTCCGCACCCGAAGCGAAGAGATGGGGCTGCCGCCCGAGCACCCGACGATCGCCTCGCTGCTGGTCCAGCAGGGGTATTCGACCGCGATGTTCGGCAAGTGGCACTGCGGCTGGGCACCGTGGTTCGGCCCCAACAAGAGCGGTTTTCAGACGTTCTTCGGCAATCTCGACGGTGCCGTCGACTACCACGGCCACTTCGGCACGCTGGGCGAGCCCGACATGTGGGAGAACGAAGAACCGGTCGAGGTCGAGGGCTACTACACAGACCTCATCTCGCAGCGCACCGCCGACTACATACGCGCCAACGCCTCGGGGCCGTTCTATGTGCAGGTCAACTACACGGCTCCTCACTGGCCGTGGGAGGGGCGCGACGACGCCGACATCAGCGCCGAGATTCTCCGCGAGTACAGGGACGGCGAAGTACCTGTGCCGATTCTGCACCTGGCCGGCGGTTCGATAGCGAAGTACGTCGAGATGATCCAGCTGATGGACGAGGGGATAGGCCAGATCCTCGACGCCATCGACGAGGCCGGGGTGCGCGACAACACCCTTGTGATCTTTGCGTCTGACAACGGTGGCGAGCGGTGGTCGAACAACTGGCCCTACGTCGGCGAAAAGGGCGACGTCACCGAGGGTGGTATCAGGGTGCCCTTGGTTGCCCGCTGGCCCGCGGTCATCGAGCCGGGCCAAACCAGCGAAGCGCCCAACATCACCATGGACTGGACGGCCACCATTCTGGAGGCCGCGGGCGCCGAGCCGCACGCCGACTATCCGCTTGACGGTGTGAGCCTGCTCGACTGGCTCAGCGGCGAGGTCCCATACCCACAGCACGACCTGTTCT
>JAGQSP010000774.1 GCA_020439485.1 Acidimicrobiales bacterium
CCGTGGCTGAGAACGACCACGTCTATGGTCGCAGGATCGATTCCCAGCCGGTCGAGGTTGTCGACGCACCCCTCAGGGGTGGCCCCGGTGTCGAACAGGATGGTCCAAGTTCGATCGTCGCCTTCGATTCGCACCAGCGAAGAAAACCCGTGCTGGGCCAGTGGTGGCGCCGCGGCCACACCGCCGACGAGCAGGGGCGCCGGAGTTGTCGGGCCCCCACCGGTGCGCCCGCGAAAGCGCTTTGCCGGCCCCTGGTCAGCCAACAAAACGTCGGTGACGTTGTCGCAAACCGACACAACCTCGATATGGCGCGTCGGGCGCAGCGGTGCGGGCAACTCGTGCACGGGCCGAATCAACATGACCACAGCCTCGCGCACGGCTGGGTAGAACTCAGCGTCGGCCGCCCAGCAACCCCTTCAACTTGCCGAGGATGCCACCGACTCCCCCGAGGCCCGAACCCCCCTGCGACGAGCCGGAACCCGAACCACCTACGACATCGAGGATCTTGCCCAGGTCGAAACCGCCGGCGGCGCCGCCGAGCATTCCTGCCAGCGCACCGGCATCGAGCCCGCCCTCGGCCTTCTTCTTGCCCAACATGCCCATGACCATCGGAGCGAGTGCGGGCAACAGCTTGGTCACCGAGCCCAGATCGAGGCCCGAATCAGCCGAGATCCGCTGGGCGACATCGTTCTTGTTTGCGCCGAAGACGTGGTCGAGGATCTTTTCGCCGTCTGCCCTCTTTTGTTCCGACGCCACAGCAGAGTCGACCTGGTCTAGAACGCTGCCGTCGTGATCGCGTTCGAGGGCCGCGTTCAACTTCGACGCGCCGTCTGGAGTCTTGGCGTTCGTGGCCAGCCCGGCCAGGATCGCGCTGATGCTGCTGGAGGCCGCCCGCTCGACCTTCACGTCGTCGTCGGCACCGCCCAGCACACCACCGAGCAGCCCTCCCAGACCCCCGGAACCTGCGGCCCCGCCCAGGGCCCCCATCAGTTCAGATGCAAGATCGGCCATTTCGTTCCTCCAAGGTTTGCGTTGGGAACCGTATCGGGCCGCATCCCACATGCGTCCGGGTGCTGCCAATGGAGTTGATCGAATACCCGATCGGCAATAGGTTCGGGCCACTCCCCCGGAGGTGGACGATGGTTTCTCGCTCACCGAATGCACCCGCGGCCTGGTCTCGCCTGGTTGGCCTGCGCCTGACTGCCGCGATATTGGCCGTCGGCGCCGCCCTGTTCGTCGCCGCGCCCAGCGGAGATGCCCTGGCGGCTAGCGGTGGATCGGTGGTCGATATCGACTACGCGTCGGTCGAGGGTATGGAAGGCGTATACCTGACCCACAGCGACGGCACCGTCGAAGCCCGCGACGGGTTACCGCACTACGGAGACCGGCCGGCTATCGAGGTCGGGGAGTCGATCATCGGGCTGTCGGTGAGGCCCGATGTCGACGGCTATTGGCTGTTCACCAACCGAGGTCGCGTGTTCCCGTTCGGCGCCGCCGTGTCGTTCGGCGATACCAGCGCCATCGAGCTCGCCGCGCCGATGATCTCGGCCATCGCAATGCCAGACGGCCTCGGCTACTACATGGTCGCCGAAGACGGAGGCATCTTCACCTTCGGTTCGGCCGTGTTCTATGGCTCGGTGCCCCAGATCCTGCCCGGAGTGACACTTGACGCTCCGGTCATCGGAATAGTCCCCTCCCCCACCGGCAAGGGATACCTGCTAGTCGCCGAAGACGGAGGCATCTTCACCTTCGGCGATGCCAGGTTCTACGGGTCGGTCCCGGGCGTGCTGCCCGGCGTCACACTCGACGCCGGGGTGGTGGCGGTAATCGCCCAACCGTCCGGCTATCTCATGGTGGCCCAGGACGGGGGCATCTTCACGTTCGGAACGGCGATCTTCCACGGCAGCCTCGGAGGTACCGGCACCGACGGCATCGTCGGAGTCGCTGTGAAACCCGACAACTCCGGCTACGCGATGGTCGACAGTGTCGGCACGATGCACCCGTTCGGCAGCGCTAGCTCGCTCGGAACCCTCACCGGTTTCGACCCAGCGTCGGTGCGTTCCACGCTGGCCCTCTTCTCGGTGGCCGCTTCGCCGGTTGGCGACCCCTACGACCGTGCCGATTATCAACCCGCCGGGTGGCGAGACAGCGACGGTGACTGTCGTAACGACAGGCACGAGGTGCTGGCTGCCGAGTCCGAGATCGCCGTCACCTACGACGCCACGGGTTGTTTTGTGCAGTCGGGTCGCTGGACCGATCCATACTCCGGCCAGATCTACAGCGATGCGTCTCAGGTCCAGGTCGACCATGTCGTGTCGCTGGCGGCCGCGCACCGGGCGGGGGCGTGGAAGTGGGACCTCGCTACCAAACAGGACTTCGCCTCAGACCTGGGCTATGCCGGCACCCTCGTGATCGTTGGAGCCGATTCGAACAACGACAAGGCGGATCAAGGTCCGGCAACTTGGCGCCCACCGCTCGAGAGCCGCTGGTGCTCTTTCGCCCTGAACTGGATCCATACGAAGCAACGGTGGTCTCTGCCGCTCGAATCGGAGGCCGAGAGGTCGTCGCTGGTCGACATGCTGGTTCGCTGCCCGACATCGTCGGTCGACGCGTACCAAGTGGCTGAGCCGCAGCTCGCCCAGATCGTGGAGGCACCTACGACGACGACCACGGGGCCGACCACGACACAAGGGACAAGCCCCGGCACGGTGGAGATCACGTTCTGCGACGCTCGGTCTGAGGTCGTCAGGCTGCACAACCCTGGTGCAACCAGCGTTTCCTTGACCGGCTATTACCTGCATGACGAGGGCGACAAGCACACCCTGACGTTCCCCTCTGGTGTGGTGTTGGGGGCGGGCGCAACCCTCGACGTCGAGACCGGACCCAACGCCGCGCCCGGTCCTGGGGTGTATTTCTGGCACAACGGCAACGTGTGGAACAACGACGGCGACACCGCGTTCTTGGTGGCCCCTGGCGGGTCGCTGGTGACTCGTCGCTGTTTCACCTGAGGGCTTCTGGCCCTCAGAGGTGTCGGGCGCCCTCGGCCAGGTCCGATGACGTCAGCGTGGCGACCGCATCTCGGTCCGCCAAGTCGATGCCTTCGTGAGCCAGGCGAAGCGCCTGACGACTCATCGCCTGCTCGAGCAGGTTGCGGGCGTATCGACCGTTTCCGAA
>JAGQSP010000775.1 GCA_020439485.1 Acidimicrobiales bacterium
CCCTGGCCGACGACATCGTCGAGGCTGCGCGGCCGCAGCCGCGCCGCCAGAGGGGCCCGACGCTCGAGGGCGTCGGCGGCTGCGCTTGCGAAGAGATCGTCCATGTGACGGCCAACTTAGCGACCAATCCGGGAACAAATGCCCTGTTGAAGCTGCGCCATTGGCTGCATTGTGCACACAAAGAACTATTTGGGGGGGCGGACCGGCTGGGACCGCCCGATTTGGGCCGGTTGCAGGGATCGCTCCTCTCGAGGAGGAGAAATGCGACGCTTCATCGTCGGAGGGCTTGTCGCCGTAGTAGGAGCAGCCTTCATCATCTTGACCCTCACCCAGAACCTGTTCCGCGTAGGGACCGACTTCGAGGCGCTCACCACCGACTTTCGGCCGGTGATGCAGGACGAATCGATCCAGGGATATCAGGCTGGGATAGAAGGGTTGGCCGCTGCTGGTGAAGAGTTCCAGACCCAGCTGGTGCCCGCTCTGTCGCTCGCCCTACAGATGAGCCCAGAGCAACTGCAGGCCTTCATGGCCGACCAATACCCCGCCACCGCTCAGGGCATGGCGGCTCTGCCACAGCTGACCACCGAGTTTGGCGGCCTGGTCACGATGCTGGATCAACAGCAGTCGAACTTCGAGTCCGCCGATGCGATACCGACATCGAACGTGGTCGCCCAGACGGTGCCTTGGGGGTTCTTCGTGTTCGGGCTCGCAGCGCTGGGGCTTGGCATCTGGGCCATCGCCGGCCACGTGAAGTTCACATCGACAGCAGCCCTGGTGTTGGGAGTTGTGGTGATAGTCGCGACGTTTGCCATGGCGATGCCGTCGAAGGCATCAGACGCCGACGACCTGAACGCTGCTCTGAAGCCGGTCTACACAACCGAAACCGTTCAGCAGGCGCAGGGTGGCCTGGCAGTGCTGGGAGCGATGGGCAACGAGATGTCGACATCGATGCTGCCCGGGCTGGCCGAAGCCATGCAGCTCACCCCCGACCAGCTGAACGCCTTCCTCGAGAACTCGTTCCCCGCCACCGCCCAGGCGTTGGCCACGATGCCAGAAGCGCTCGCCTCGTTCGACGAGATGGCAACGGTGTTCGATCAGAACCTCGAGAACTACGACACGATCAAGCCGGTCGACATGTCCAACCTGGTTTGGGCGCTGATCGGCGGCAGCCTGCTGCTGGCACTGGCAGGCGCATTTGGTCTCTTCGGTCGTGGTGACGCTCTCGAACCACACGTAGAGCACGAACACGACAGCGGGCAAGGCGAAGAACTTCGCTTCGACGCCGGCCTCGAAGAGAGCCCAGACGTATCCACCAAAGACTTGGTGAGCGTCTGAACAGTAGGCAACTGGGTAGCGTTGGCGCCTATGAAAGCGAGAGCAGGCCTGCTCACAGCGATCTTGGCGCCAACGCTGCTTGTTGCCGCTTGTTCGCGTTCGGACGACAATTCGACGGCCGATCCGGTAAGCGACGGTGTGGCGGTTGAAGCAACCTCGCCGACCACGCGTGTGCCGTCCCCCGAAGACATCTCCGCGCTGGCAGCAGCCCTGGCCGCCGACGATCCATCACCGCCCGAATACACCACGTGCATCGCCGAGGCCGTGGCTCACCTGATCTCTGCCGAAGAACTGGGCGGCATCATCGATGAAACAAGGCGCAGCGCGTACAACGCAGCGGCGCAGACCTGCTTTTCGCAGGTGTACCCGACGCTCGATGACGACCCGGCCATCGCCGCTTTCGTGCAAGCTCCTCGCACAGTGCACGATTCGACAGCGGTCAACGGCGACACCTCGGTTTCGTATCGCATCGACCTGCCCGAGGTTCTCGAAGACCAGGGAAACAACTTCGGCGGTGGAAATGTGTTCGCCAACCCCGAACCGGCCCGCGGCGCACCCACTTTCGCCATACAGATCGGCGTCGCCGGCCAGCGCACCGAGCCCTTATCGCTGACTCAGGCGTGGGACCGCCTCGTCGACGGCTCGACAGATCCCGAGGGGCTTGCGTGGGCGACCGTCGACGGAATCACCAGCGTCGTCACCGGCGCCGATGCAATGACACTGGTGCCAGTCGACGACACGACCTGGCTGAGCTGCCGGGCCAGCATTCGGGGCCAGGCATCGCCGATGACCCAGGGGGTCGACGACGTGGCCCGCGAACTGCTGGAGATCTGCGCTTCTATTCGGCTGTCGTAGCAGCCACGGCTCAG
>JAGQSP010000119.1:0-3291 GCA_020439485.1 Acidimicrobiales bacterium
GCAACGATCTTAGGAGTCGAATTTCATACGACCGGCTCAGCCCGACACCGGTACGCTTCGCAGGCGCCGCACGAGGAGGGGTATGGACTCGAACGGGCGCGAGCGCTCGGCCCACAAACCACCGATCTTCATTCCTGGAATGCGCATGCTGTTTGGCTACGTGCGCAACCACCCAGGTCCGTTTTCGCTTTCGGTGCTCGGCGCTTCGATCTTCTCGATTTTCTCCGTCGGCAGCACCGTGGTGATCGGCCGGGTGACCGACGACGTGGTTGTTCCGGGCATCGAACAGGGCGTACCCAGGTCGACCCTTGTGGCGGGCGTCGTGGCCATCGTGGCCGTGGCCCTGGTGCGTGCAGCCGGTGTGGTCATGCGGCGCTACTTCGGTGCCATGACAACCGATAGGCAGCAGGCGACTTGGCGCTCTCAGCTGAGCGATCGATTCGTCACCGTGCCCATGTCGTTCTTTCGCGATTACCCCACCGGCGAGCTGTTGGCCAACGCCGATGCCGATGTCGAGACCTCGACGATGGCGATGCAGCCCCTGCCGATGTCCATCGGCGTTGGTGTGTTGTTCGTGGCTGCCTTCCTCAGCCTGCTGGCGGCCGACCCCTACCTACTCTTGACCGTGTCGGGCTTGTTCCCGGTCCTGATCGTGGCCAACCGGATTTTCAGCCACAAGGTGATCGGTCCGGCCGAGTCTGTGCAGGCGTCGCTGGGAGAGGTCGGCTCGATCGTGCACGAGAGCGTCGACGGGGCCCTGGTGGTGAAGACCCTGGGCCGCGAGGATGCCGAGGTGGCCCGTCTCGAGGCCGCTGCCGACCGGTTGCGCCACAGCCGTATTCACATGGGTCGCCTTCGGGCCACTTTCGAACCCGTGATCGAAGCCCTCCCGACCCTCGGCGTGGTCGCCGTGCTGGCGGTCGGAGCCTGGCGCGTGTCGGTTGGCGCCTCCACCGCAGGTGATGTCGTTCAGTCGATGTTGCTGCTGCAGATGTTGGTGTTCCCGATGCGAGTTCTGGGGTTCCTGCTCGAGGAGTTGCCCAGATCCCTGGTTGCGGCCCAGCGCATCGAGCGGGTCCTCGAGGCCACGGCCGACAGCGACGGTGCTCAAGCACCCGAGATCCACTCGGCGGCGGGTATCGAAGTCGACGACGTGCATTTCAGCCACACCGGGGAGGCCGTGCTTGACGGCGTCAGCTTCCGGGTCGATCCCGGCGAGATCGTTGCCATCGTCGGTGCAACCGGCTCGGGCAAGAGCACCCTGGCACATCTGTTGTTCAGGCTCATCAGGCCCGACTCTGGACACATCCGCATCGGCGGTGTGCCGCTGGAAACCATGAGCGCCCGCGAGTTCAGCGAGTTCGCGTCGTTGGTGTTCCAGGAGACCTACCTGTTCGCCGACACCGTCGAGGCCAACATCGACCCCGACGGTCGCCACGGCCGAGAGGCGGTAGAACGCGCGGCGCGCCTGGCCAACGCCCACGAGTTCATCCTCGCAATGCCCCACGGCTACGGCACGGTGGTCGGCGAGCGGGGCGTGACATTGTCGGGCGGGCAACGACAGCGTGTGGCACTGGCACGCGCCCTGGTGCGCCAACCACGGGTCTTGTTCCTGGACGATGCCACCTCGGCCGTGGACCCGACGGTGGAACGCGAGATCCTCGACGCCCTGGCCGATCATCTCGATGCTTCGACACTCGTCGTCGCCCACCGCCTGTCGACCATCAAGCTCGCCGATCGTGTCGTGTTTCTGGAAGCCGGGAAGGTCAGGGCTACCGGCACCCACGACGAGCTGATGTCTATTCCGAGCTACGAGGCCCTGGTGACCGCCTACGAGGATGAACGATGATCGCCCAGGTGCCGCCCGAAGAAGGCCCGCTGCCTCTGCAAGACGTCGGTGCAGTCGAGCTGCTGCGTCGAGGTGTGGCGGTCACTCCCGAGCTCCTGCGCGGCGTTCGGCTCACCGTGGCGATGGCGTTGGTGGGTGCGGCCGGGCGCCTTGCGGTGCCGATACTGATCCAGCAGGTTGTCGACCGGGGTTTGGTTGACGGCTCCGAATACGACGCCGGATTCGTCTGGCGAGCATGCGCCACGGCGGCTGTGCTGATCCTGGGCGTGGCCATTCTTCAGCGGGCCACCTTCATCAGGCTGGCCATCGCGACCGAGAACGCGTTGTACGCAATTCGCACCAGGGCATTCGCGAAGATCCACAAGCTGTCGATCGCAGACCACAACGACACCCAGCGAGGGGTCTTGGTCGCTCGTGTCACCAGCGACATCGAGACGCTGGCAAGGTTCGCCCAGTGGGCCGGAATGTCGTGGATCATCAACTCGACCCTGCTGATGGGAATCCTGGTGGTCATGCTGGTGTATTCCTGGCAGCTGACCTTGGCCGTTCTGGTGGTGTTCATTCCCCTGCTGCCGGCTCTGCGTGCGATGCAAAAGCGCCAGTTGGCCGCCTACGACGACTTCCGCACAGCGGTGGGGGAGACCCTGTCGGAGATGAGCGAATCGGTGGGCGGCGCCGCGGTGATCCGGGCCTACGGCCTCGGCGACCGTGCCCGCAGCAGGCTCGAGCGGGTCATCGACAACCAGTATCGGGCTCGCATGAGGGCGGTGAAGTTCTTCGCGATCATGTTCCCGATGGGCGACGTGTTCGCATCGTTTGCCCTGTCTGCGGTGGTGATCGTCGGGGTCGAGTGGGGCGCGGGCTGGGATCTGGAGGTGGGCACGATGCTGGCCTTCCTGTTCCTGGTCAACCTGCTCTTGAGCCCGATCGGGGAACTCACCGAGATCCTCGACATGACCCAGACAGCCGTGGCCGGATTCCGCAAGGTCCTCGGCCTGCTCGACCAGGAGATCGACATCGTCGAGCCCGAGAACGGGCTGGAGATTCCCGACGGCCCGCTCGACATCAACGCCAGCGGTATCCGATTTGCCTACCGCGACGGTGTCGAGGTTCTGCACGGAATCGATGTGGTGATCCCGGCAGGCACCAACGTGGCCGTGGTAGGCGAGACCGGGTCGGGCAAGACCACCTTCGCAAAGCTGCTGTGCCGGCTGGCCGACCCCACAGCGGGTTCGCTGAAGATCGGTGGGGTAGAGCTGAGCCAGGCCGATCCGCACTCTCGTCGGCGCCACATTCGGATGGTGCCCCAGGACGGGTTCTTGTTCGACACCACGATCCGAGAGAACGTGCGCTTCGGCAAACCCGATGCCACCGATGAGGCGATCGAGAGGGCAGCAGAGGCGCTGGGCCTCGACCGCTGGCTCGCTTCGATGGCGGCCGGC
>JAGQSP010000119.1:3335-4079 GCA_020439485.1 Acidimicrobiales bacterium
GTCGCCCTGATCCGTGCCGAGCTGGCCGACCCTGGTTTGCTGATTCTCGACGAGGCAACCAGCGCCGTCGATCCCGAAACCGAGCGGGCCCTCGCAGGGGCGCTGAAGACCCTGGCACAGGGTCGCACCACGGTGTCAATCGCCCACCGCCTGTCGACCGCCGAGGCCGCCGACCTCGTCTTGGTGTTCGATGCCGGCCATCTGGTCGAGGCTGGAAGCCACGAGCAACTGGTCGACGGCGAAGGAATCTACGCCGAGCTGTTCTCGAGCTGGCAGGGCAACACACAGCGGACTTGATCCCCTGTTCGGCCACGTTGCGGTCACGGCTACTCTTGAACCGTTCCCCCTCAACACGTGGAGATCTTCGATGAGCGATCCAGTTCGCGTAGCAGTCACCGGGGCCGCCGGCCAGATCGGCTACAGCCTTCTCTTCCGCATCGCGTCGGGCGCCATGCTCGGCCCCGACCAGCCGGTCATCCTCCAGATGCTCGAGATCACGCCGGCGCTGGGCGCCCTGGATGGTGTGGGTATGGAGCTCGATGACTGTGCGTTCCCGCTGCTGGCCGGAATGGTCAAGACAGACGACGCCAACCAGGCGTTCGAAGGCGCCGACTATGCCCTGCTGGTCGGTTCGATGCCCCGCAAGGCGGGTATGGAGCGTTCCGATCTGCTGTCGGCCAACGGTGGCATCTTCACCGGTCAGGGCAAGGCGCTGTCCGACAGCGCCAACCCAGACTGCAAGAT
>JAGQSP010000120.1 GCA_020439485.1 Acidimicrobiales bacterium
CCCCATCCGACGTTTTCGAAGTGGTCGATGGGCCTCACCCCGAACATCTCGATGCAGAAGTCGTCCTCGTCGATGTCTTCGGCCAAGTGTGTGTGAAGCCTGACGTCCAGGCGCTCGGCAAGCTCGGCCGTGCGGGCCATCAGGTCGGCGGTGACCGAGAACGGCGAACACGGAGCCAGCGCTATGCGCACCATCGCGCCGTGGTTGCGGTCGTGATGGCGTTCGACGGCCTCCTGCGACTGAGCCAGGATCGTGTCGTCGTCCTGCACCACCGAGTCGGGTGGCAGGCCGCCGTCCTTCTCGGACAGGCTCATCGACCCTCGGGTGGGGTGGAAACGAAAACCCAGCTCGGTGGCGGCTGCGATCTCGGCCGACAGCAAATCGCCACCTCCGGCCGGATGCACGTAAAGGTGGTCGGTCGATGTGGTGCACCCCGACTCGGCCAGCTCGGCAAGACCTACCCACGCCGAGATGTACGCGGCCTCCTCGTCGAGGCGGGCCCACTTGGGGTACAGGGTCTTCAGCCAGTGGAACAGGTTGCCATCGAGCGCCGGACCGTAGGCGCGGGTGAGGTTCTGGTACAGGTGATGATGAGTGTTGACCAGCCCCGGGGTCACCAGGCATCCGGCGGCATCGATGGTTCGCTCGGCGCTTGGCTCGGCGCCAGGGCCACCCACCCCTACGACCATGCCGTCGCTGATGGCAACCCATCCGCCGGGCAACTCTCGCCGCTCGGCGTCGACGGTGGCCAGCAGATCGGCGCCCTTCACCAACAGGTCGACCGGTTGGTCCACGTCAGAGCTTCCAGTCGGCGAAGGCGTCGATCATGGTTCGCGGGTCGGGGCCCAGCGGGTACAGGATCGGCTGGGTGCAGCCGTCGGAGATATAGCCGGCCACCTTCTCGCGGCACTCGTCGGCGGTGCCAGCAGCACAGATCATCTGCACGATGTCGTCTGGCACGTACTTCGACGCAGCCACGACCTGGTCGTGTGTGGCGGGCCAGGTCAGCACAGACCCGACATCGTCCAGCACCTTCTGGGGCACACCGGACGCCTTCATGATGTGGGGCTGCTGGCCCAGATATTGCGTGACCAGCAGGCGGGCACCATCGAGCGCGGCCTTGCGGTCTTGGGGCGAATCGCTGTCGGCGACCGAGGCCACGATCAGCTGTGGCCGGGCCAGGTCGTCGACCGTGCGCCCAGACCTGGCGGCACCGGTGGCCAACTGTTCCATGGCCCGCTTGTTGTAGTCGGGCGACACCAGATAGTTCAGCACCACGCCGTCGGCGATCTCGCCCGCCAACTCCATCATCTTGGGCCCGGTGGCACCTATGTAGATGGGTACGTCCTTGGGCCTGCGCTCCTGGTGCACATAGTCGAGCTCGACACCGTCGAGGTGAACGAACTCGCCCTGATACGTGACGTGCTCGTCGTTCAACAGGGCCCTGACCGACTCGACCATCTCGCGCATCTGCTTCAGCGGTCGCACCCGGTCGATGCCGACCTTCTTGGCCAGCGGGTCCCACCATGCGCCGATGCCCAGAATGGCGCGCCCGGGAGCCAGGTCGTCGAGGGTCGAGAATGTGGAGGCCAGCAGGGCCGCGTTGCGCGTCCAGCTGGCGACCACACCCGATCCGATGTGAATGCGCTCTGTGACCGCAGCGAAGGCAGCCATTGGAACCACGGCCTCGCGCACCAGGCGACTCTCGGCCTGATACACGGCATCGAAGCCCTTCGCCTCGGCGTACTTGACGTACTCCATCGCGTCGCGGATGGGGTGGGCGTCCTGGAGGTACATCGCCACTGATTGGGTCTCGGTCACATCGTCTCCATCTTCTGGTGCAAGCGCCGGGCCTGTTCGGCGGCCTTGGCGCGTATCTCGTCCGCATCCACCCGCGTGGGCCGACCTTCGTCGACGACCACCTCACCATCGATGGTGACCCTGATCGGGTGCACATTGGTGGTGAAGGCGAGATGCCAGGGGTCGGAGCTGGTGTAGCTCCACACGACCTCGTCGTTCAGTGCTTCGGGAAACAGGTCGTACGAGTTGGTGAGCCACGACCAAGCGGTTTCGGGCGAGGCGGTGCGGTCTTGCTCGCGATGTCGCACATAGGCGACCCGAAACTCGTCGAGCATGTCTGCGCCAATTCCGTCGGTGCCCAACACCACACGGTTGGGCCGGTCGTACGGGCGGGCATAACCGACACCGTTGTTCATGTTGGAACGCGGGTTGTGCGCGATGGTGCCGGGCAGATCACGATCGAGATGCACCGCGTGAACCATCAGCCAGTCGTCGGCCGCCAGAGCTTCCAGGCGGGCCCCCGCGGCCAGGTCTTCGACGCCTTCGGCGACATGGATGTGCACTCCGACACCCAGGTCTTGGGCCAAGCCTGCCGCGGCCTCGAGCGTCTCGTCCGAACAGGTGAAAGCCGCATGCACACCCACACGTCCCCGCCCGCCGGCGCGCAGGAAACGCTCGTTCTCGGCCAGTCCGGAGCGAGCACCCTCGGGCCCGTGCCGGTCGGTGACGCCGTACGCGCAGTCGACCCGCACCCCGACCTCGGCGCATGCCTCGGCTATCACGTCGAGGCTTCCCTCTATGGCGTTGGGCGACTCGTGATGGTCGATAATGCAAGTGGTGCCCGCCAGCAGCGCCTCGAGCGCCCCGAGTTTTGCCGACCATCGAATCGACTCGAGGTCCAGCGCCATGTCGAGACGCCACCAGACCAGCTCGAGTATCTCGGCGAATGTCGCGGGTGTGCGCGGTGGGGCGGGCATGCCCCTGGCCAGCGCCGAATAGAGATGATGATGCGCACACACGAGCCCCGGTGTCGTGGCCATCGGAATCGCCTGTGCAAAGTCTGTGCTCACCACTGGCCACCTATCGGCTGATGCACGTCGAGGGGCAGCCGGTTGCGCCACTGCCCATCGACCTTGCGGTATGCCTCGGCGACGGCACCGGCGGTTGGCACCAGGCCAATCTCGCCCACCCCCTTGATGCCGAACGGTGAGTTGGGATCGGGGTCTTCGACCAATATCACCTCGACCTCTGGCATGTCCTTTGGTCTGATGATGCCGAGACTGCGCAAGGTCATGTTGGTGGGGCGTCCCAGCTCGTCGTTGGGGAACTCCTCGCTGAGGGCATAGCCCAGGCCCATGTGAACAGCGCCCTCGACCTGGCCCTCGCACAACAGCGGGTTGACGATGCGCCCCACGTCGTGGGCGGCTACGACCCTTTCGATTTGCGCGCTCTGGGGATCTGCGATGACCACCTGCGCCGCGTAGCCGAAGGTCGAATGGATGATGGGGTTCTCGACCGGATCGTCGAGTTTGTTGGTCCAGTCGATGCGGTACTCGCCCTCGTAGTCGACCCCCACCCGGCAGCCGTCGGCCAGCGCGTTGCGGCAGGCGTCGGCGACCGAACCCGCGGCCATGACGGTGCCGCGGCTGCCCGTGGTCTGGCCGGCGCCCAGCTCGCGGGTGGTGTCCACGTGAACCTCGATACGCCCGGGGTCGATACCCAGCTCGGCCACGGCCACCTGCAGAGCAACGGTGTGAACGCCCTGCCCCATCTCGGTCCAGCAGTGCCTGACCTCGACCATGCCGTCGTCGCGGAAGTGAACGACCGCCCTGGCGATCTCGAGGAAGCCGTTACCCAGCCCCGAGTTCTTGAGGCCGAGGCCCAGGCCGACTGCCTTGCCCGCTGCCATGGCGGCGTCGTATGCCGGCTTGACCGCATCGAGGCACGAGCGGGCGCCCTTGCATCCGTCGTCCATTATCTGCCCTGGGCCCCACACCACTCCGGGTTCGACCACGTTGCGGCTGCGGATCTCCCAGCCGGTGATTCCAAGTGCGTCGGCCAATCGGTCGAGGGCACCCTCCATGGCGAACTGGGCCTGATTGGCACCAAAGCCGCGGAAGGCACCACACACCGGGTTGTTGGTACGCACCGCTATGGCCTCGACATCGACGTTGGGCACGGCGTAGGGACCTGTTGCATGGCCCGCAGCACGCTCGAGCACCTTCATTCCCACCGAGGCGTAGGGCCCCGAGTCGCCGATCATCCGGGCGCGGACGGCGGTGAGCTTGCCATCGGCATCGCATCCGACGTCGAGGTCGATCCAGATCGGATGACGTTTGGCGTGAACCAGGAGAGATTCTTCGCGCGAGAAGGTGGTCTTGACCGGATGCGCCAGCAGCCAGGCCGCCAGCGCGGTCTGGCCCTGGTTGGACATGTCCTCTTTGCCGCCGAACGCGCCGCCGTTGGACACCAGGTGCACCACGATGTGGTCGGGGTCGACACCCAACAGCCGGGCACACGAGTTGCGGTCGTCCCAGACTCCCTGGCCACCCGAGTACACGGTCAGGCGGCCGTCGCCGTCTGGCACCGCAAGTGTCGATTCGGGTTCGAGGAAAGCCTGCTCGACCCGCTGGGTCTGGAACCTCTCGGACACCACGTGGGCCGACCCTGCGAGCGCAGCTTCGACATCGCCCCGCGAATAGGCGGATCGACTGAGCTGATTGCCTTCGAGACCCCAGACGGCGTCCTCGTCGGACGCCAACGCCACATGCGGATCGGTGAAGGGCTGGTGGATGTCGTAGGTCACCTCGACAAGCTGCGCGGCGCGGCGAGCGGTGGGCCGGTCGTTGGCGACCACAAACGCCAACACGTCGCCCAGGTAGCTGGTGCGACCACCCACTGGAATGAACGCCGGCCAATCGAGGTGGATCAGTCCGGTTCTCAGCTCGCCCGGCACGTCGGCGGCGGTGAACACCCGAACCACGCCTGGTACGGCTTCGGCAGCCGACGTGTCGATGGCCAACAC
>JAGQSP010000121.1 GCA_020439485.1 Acidimicrobiales bacterium
CGGTGAGTCCGGCGATGATGTGCTTTTGGGCATACAAGAACACCGCTACGACAGGAGCTGCAGCAAGCACTGCGGTGGCGGCCAGCACTCCCCATTTGGCGCCGTAGCCGTCCTGCAGGAACACCTGGAGCCCGACGGGCAAGGTGAATTGGTCGGCGCCGCTCAGCAAGAAGCTGGCCAAGATGAACTCACCGAACAGGCTGACGAAGCTGATCATGAAGATCACGGCCAACATCGGGCGGGCCAACGGGATGATGATCCGCGAGAAGATCACCCAACTGCTGGCGCCATCGATGACCGCAGCCTCGTCGAGCGAGGGTGGTATCGAGTCGAGGAAACCCTTCAGCAGGAAGGCGTTGAATCCCGCGGCGCCACCGATGTACACCAGGATCAAGAACAGGTGGGTGTTGAGACCGATGTGTTCGTTGACGTCGCGGAACTGCTGGGCCAGCACGAAGAAGGCAACAAATCCGAGGAACTGGGGGAAGATCTGCATCACCAGCAGCGACGTCAGCAGCGCCCGACGGCCGAAGAACTTGATGCGGGCAAACGCGTAGGCCGAGAACGACGCCACGACCACGTTCAAGAACGCGGCGATCAACGAGATGTAGAAGCTGTTCCACATCCAGGTGTCGACCGGCGACACGTCGTTGTTGAAGATGTCGCGGAAGTTCTGCGCCGTGACGTCTTTGGGTATGAGCGACGTCGATTGCAGGCTGTTGACGCTGTTGAAGGCGGCAGACACGACCCATGCGATCGGATACAGCGAGAACGCGCAGGCCAGTAGCGCCAATAGATGCTTGCTGCCCGATTTGCGGAACCATCGGCCGAAGCTCTGGCGTTGGCGGGTGGGCGCACCGGCGGGAGCGTCAGTTGGCATAAATCTCCTCCAGCTTCTTGGTGAGCCTGAAGCTCATCGCCGACGTGGTGGCCAGGGCCAGGAAGATCAACACGATGATGGCGGTCGACAGCCCGAACTGCTGTCCCCTGCCCGACCCCTGCGCCAGGTTGAACGTGAACGAGATCAGCAGGTCTGTGGCGCCGACGGGCACGTCGTAGCCCACCAGCGGCGGACCTCCGCCCGTCAGCAGGAAGATCAGGATGAAGTTGTTGAAGTTGAAGGCGAATGACCCGATCAGCAGGGGCGCCGTCGATACCAGCAGCAGCGGCAGGGTGATGGACCGGAAGATCTTCCACGGCCCGGCGCCGTCGACCTTGGCCGCCTCGATCAGTTCTTCTGGTATCGACGTCAGTGCACCTGACGAGATCAAGAACATGTATGGAAAGCCGAGCCACAGGTTCACCAGCAAGACCGCGGCCATGGCCTGATTGGTGCCGCCCAGCCAGTTGACGCCTGGTATGCCAAAGGTCTCCAGCAGACCGTTGACCTTGCCGTACTGGGTGTTCAGCAGGCCTCGCCAAACCAGGATGCTCAGGAATCCGGGTACGGCGTAGGGGATGATGTAGATCGACCGGTAGATGTTGCGGCCCTTCATCGCCTCGTTCTTCACCAGCATGGCCAGACCAAGGCCCAGGGCGAAGGTCATGATCACCGAGGCGAACGCGAAGAAGACGTTCCAGGCGAACACCCTCAGGAACGGGGTGCGGATGCGCTCTTCTTTGATGAGATCGACGTAGTTGTCGAAGCCGATGACCGTGCGCCACCCGGTGAAGGTGGCATCGAGGGCATAGAGCGGCACGTTGTCGCAGACGCCGTCGGCGCAGACGATGCGACTGTCGTTGGCCAGCAAGGCCACCCGCGACACCTCTTCCTCGCCTACGCCATCGCAGTAGAAGTTGCCCTCGAAGGGGCTGCAGTCGCGGTCGTATTGCAGGTCGCGCAACACGTCGGTACCCGCGTCGTAGCTGAAGCGTGCGCCCGACACGACCAGGCGGTACGAGCTGAGCGTCTCTACCCGGGCAATGTTGCCACCGGGCAGGTCGACCTCTGAGTTCTCGAGTTGGTTGGCCACCCGGGTCAGCGCCAGGCGGGTCAGCAGGTTGTAGTTGCCGATGGTCTCGGCGGGAGCCTCGGTGTCGAAACCGGCCGGTACCTCGAAGGCCGGAACCGGCTCGCCGGCCTGCCCCCTGGGTCGCGGCACACCCGCGAAGGGTTCGACCGATTCGCCTACCACCAGCAGGGCCAGTGCCCCCTGGGCGTTCTCGTAGACGAACAGATCGCCCGATTCGCCGGATTCGGCGACTCGGATCTCCTTTTCGAGGAGTCGTTCGATGGCCTGATCCTTGGTCAAGATGTTGCCGGTCTGCCAGTTCGTGAACGACACGTAGGCCGTGTACAGGACCGGGTACACCACGAAGAAGGCCATCAACACCAGGCCCGGAGTGAGCCACCTGGAAGCCCTGGCGCGCGGGCTCAGATAGGCCCAGTTCACCAGCGCCAACGCGAACGCCATCAGGGCCACTACCGACCAGGCGCCGTTGGACATGAATGTAAGGGATGCGCTGACGGCGAAGGCGTCGAATACCGCAACCGCAAGGGTGCGAACCCAAAAGGCCCGACCGGTGTATCGAGCGAAACGTCGAGCAGACTTCTCTGCGCGGATCTCGTTCACCGGTCGGGCCCCCTGGTCAGTTAGCTGATTGATTCTGGTTCAGATGATCGGTCGGCTATCAGCCGGCCACTGCGGCGCGGACGGCCTCGGCGGCAGCGGTCATGGCGTCGGCGGCTGCGCGTTCACCGTTGCGGACCAGCAGCAGGTTCTCGCCGAGCGGACCCCACACATTGTTCATCTGGGGGATGTTGGGCATGGGGATGCCGTTGGCGGCCGAGTTGCCGAAGGTCTGGACCTGCGAGTCGTCGGCGATGCCCTCGAGGACGTTCACCCAGGCGGTGCCACGGGGATCGGCGTCGTAGAAGGCCTGCATCGTGTCGTCGGTGGCGACGAAGTCGAGCAGGAACGACTGTGCGATCAGGCTCTGCTCGGAGAACGCCGACAGGAAGAAGCCCTGTGCGCCCACGAAGGGCTGGGCCGGGTTCGAACCCATCTGGGGGATCAGGGCAACGTCCCAGTTCTCGCCAACACCCTCGGCCTTGCCGTCACGAAGGTCGCCGAGCTCCCACGGGCCGGTGATCCATGCGGCGGCCTCACCTGCATAGAACAGGTTCTTGGCGGTGTCGTAGTCGGTCGAGGGAACCACGCCGGCTGCAATCTGCGCCTCGAGGAAGCTGATGCCCTCGGTCGTGGCCTCGGAGTCGAGGTTGACCTGGCTGGCGTCGAAACCGGTCGACGGATCGAACGCGAAGATCGAGCCGCCGAAGGCCGAGACGAATGGGTAGTTGTGGTAGGCGTCTGTGGCTGCGCCACCACCGGGAACCACAACGCAGTTGTCGACAGCGGCCGCTTCGCAAGCCGCGACCAGCTCGTCCCAGGTGGCCGGGGCCTCGGGGATCAGCTCGGTGTTGTAGTACATCGCGATGGCTTCGGTGACGTAGGGAACCGCATAGTTCTGGCCCTCGAAGTTGAAGCCGTTCAGAGCAACCTGCACGAACGAATCAGAGATGCTGCTGACGTCGACGGGCGAGATTACGCCGTTGGCGGCGAGCTCACCGGTCCAGTCGTGGGCGCCGGCGAAGATGTCGGGGCCTTCACCCGCGGGGCCGGCCTGGGTGACCTGCTCGCGGATGTCGCCGAAGGGAACCAGCTCGACGATGACCTCGATGCCGGTCTGCTCGGTGAACGCGGGCACCACAGCCTGCA
>JAGQSP010000122.1 GCA_020439485.1 Acidimicrobiales bacterium
ACCACCCAGCCCTGCTCGAAGGCGTGGTCGATGATGGTGACCTCGACCTGCTTGATGGTGACGGGGTCTTGGTTGATACCCAGGACACATGCGCCTTCGCACGGCGCCGGGCAAAGGCGACCGGTGAACTCGGGGAAGTTGTTGGTGGCGTGAAGGCGATCGATGGCTGCCCGCCACTGGTCGCGGTAGACCAGGTCGTTCCAGTCGGGTATCAGGTTGCCCAGAGGGCAGCCGTTGTTGCAGAAGGGGATGCCACAGTCCATACAACGACTGGCCTGAACCTTCAGAGCATCGTCGGAAAAGGGTTCGTAGACCTCTTTCCAGTCGTGAAGCCGCACCGGCACCGGCCGCCTCTGGGGCAGCTCGCGTCCGTGCTTGAGAAAACCTCGTACGTCGCCCATTGTCAGCCCCTCGCTGCGGCCATGACGGCCTCTTCGATGTCTTTGCCCTGCTCTTCGGCGGCAGCCATTGCCTCGAGCACTCGCTTGTAGTCCTTGGGCATGACCTTCTTGAAATGGCGCCGCCGCGAGTGCCATCGCTCGAGAATGGCGTTCGCCACTGGCGAGTCGGTCTCGTCGCGGTGATTGCGCACGTCCTCGCGCACCAGCTCGGCGTCGTCGTCGGTCATGACCTCTAGATCCACCATCTCGTTGTTGAGATTGCGGTGGAACACGTCGTCTGGGTCATAGACGAACGCCATACCGCCCGACATGCCTGCGCCGAAGTTGCGACCGGTCGGGCCGATCACCACTACCCGGCCGCCCGTCATGTACTCACATCCATGGTCGCCGACACCCTCGACAACAGCCGTTGCGCCGGAGTTGCGCACGCAGAACCGCTCGCCGACAACCCCACGCAGATAGATCTCGCCGCTGGTGGCTCCGTAGCCGATGACGTTTCCGGCGATGACGTTCTGTTCGGCCACGAACTCTTCTGGCAGTGCCTGGGGTGGCCTCACGATGATGCGACCGCCCGACAGACCCTTGCCGACATAGTCGTTGGCGTCGCCCTCGAGGCGCATGGTGATGCCCTTTGGAACGAATGCGCCAAAGCTCTGGCCTGCCGAGCCGTTGAAGTTGATCTGGATCGTGTCGTCTGGCAACCCGGCGCCGCCGTGGCGCTTGGTCAGCTCGTATCCCAGCAGGGTTCCGACAGTGCGGTTCACGTTGGAGATGGGTGAATCGATCACCACCGGCTCACCGGTGTCGAGAGCCTTGGAAGCCTCTCGGATGAGGTCGTTGTCGAGGGCCCGATCGAGGCCGTGGTCCTGGGTCTTGGAACAGAAGCGGTCCTGCTCCCAGGGCGACTCGGGCACATGCAGGATGGGCGTGAGATCGAGGCCGTCGGCCTTCCAGTGCTCGATCGCCTTTTGTGTGTCGATGCAGTCGACCCGACCTATCGCCTCCTCGATGGAACGGAAACCCAGCTGCGCCAGGTATTCGCGGACCTCCTCGGCGATGTATTCGAAGAAGTTCACGACGAACTCTGGTTTGCCGCTGAACCGCTCGCGCAGGGTCTTGTTCTGGGTGGCGACACCCACCGGGCACGTGTCCAGGTGACAGACGCGCATCATGATGCACCCCGAGACCACCAACGGGGCGGTGGCGAAACCGAACTCCTCGGCGCCGAGCAGCGCCGCGATGACGACATCTCGACCCGTCTTCAACTGCCCATCTGTTTGCACCACGATGCGGTCGCGCAAGCCGTTGATCAGCAAGGTCTGCTGGGTTTC
>JAGQSP010000010.1:0-25581 GCA_020439485.1 Acidimicrobiales bacterium
GCGACCCGTCTGCGCAACATGGTCGAGGTCGGCCGGGGCGGCACCACACAGGCTCGCTACGAGCGTGATGTCATCGAAGAGAGCATTCACACCCGACTCAGTCAGCTCGAGCTCGGCTCGGCCTCGCTGGTCTTCGGGCGTGTCGACACCACCGACGACGAGGTCTTCCACATAGGCCGTCTGGCGGTCGCCGACGAGCACCAGGAACCGGTGGTGGTCGACTGGAGGGCTCCGGTCGCCGAACCGTTCTACCGCGCGACCGGCCGCGACCCCATGGGCCTGGTTCTACGCAGGCACTTCGTGTGCCGCGGTCGCCAACTGCTCGATCTCGAAGACGAGCTGTTCGACCTCGATCGCCTCGACGACACCTACCAGGGTCATGGCGCATTGTTGGCTGCGCTCGAACAGAACCGCACCGGCCAGCTGCGCGACATCGTGGCCACGATCCAGGGCGAACAAGACGAGATCATCCGCGACGAGTTGAAGGGCGTGGTGATCGTTCAGGGAGGCCCCGGAACCGGCAAGACGGTGGTGGCTCTTCACCGGGCCGCCTACCTGCTCTATACGCACCGGTTCCCACTCGAGGGCCAGGGGGTTCTGGTGCTGGGGCCGAACCGACTGTTCCTGCGATATATCGAAAGGGTTCTGCCATCGCTGGGCGAGGCGGGCGTGCACCTATCGGTTCTCGCCGACCTGGTGGCCGACATCTTCCCCGACACCCGGGTCAGGTTGGCCGACCGCCCGGGACAGGCTCGCATCAAGGGCGACCTGGCCATGATCGAGGTGGTCAGGCGAGCCGTGCGCGACCGTCAGCGAAAGCTGCGCCGGCCCCTGGTGGTTCCGTTCGGCCTGGTTCGACTGCGCCTGTCGGTCGAGCAGTCGGGGGCCATCGTCTCGGACGCCCGTCGCCGGTTCCGCAACCACAACCGAGCCCGCGCGTATGTCGAGTCAGAGGTCTACCGCGCTCTCGCCCAGAGCCATCGGTCGCTGCCCGACCCCGACATCGTCAGGGCGAGGCTGCACTCCAACAACGAGTTGCGCGCCGCTCTCGAGTGGATGTGGCCCGTTCTCACACCGCACCAGCTGCTGCGCGACCTTTTCGGCTCGAAGGCCTTGCTGAGGTCTGCGCTGAAGGCGGGCTTCGGTCGCCTCGACGAAATCGAACTTGACGCGGCTGTCGCCGAGTTGCACCGACAGCGGGGCGACCAACTCGCCGACTATGTGTGGGCAGACGCCGACGTGCCCTTGCTCGACGAGGCTCACGAACGCCTGGGCAGCCTGCCCGCCAACAAGGACGCCGAGGAGGTCAGGACCTACGGCCACATCGTCATCGACGAGGCTCAAGATCACAGCCCGATGGCGCTGCGTATGGTCGCCCGCCGTTCGCTCAACGGATCGTTCACCATCGTCGGCGACATCGCCCAGGCCACAGCGCCTGGTGCCGCATCGAGCTGGGACGAGGTGCTTTCGTTGCTGCCGCTGGGTCGCCGCGAACCGCGGGTGCGCGAGCTGACCCTCAGCTATCGCATCCCTGCCCCAAACCTCGAGCTGGCGCTGCGTGTTCTGGCGGTTGCTGCACCCGACCTGACACCTCCCGTCGCGGTGCGCGACAAGGGCGCGCCACCGGCGATGATTCGGGTCGGCCCAGCGTCGGTGCTGGACGCGGCCATATCGGCCGCACGAGACGAGCTGTCCGTACTCGACGGTGGCAGCGTGGCGATCATCGCCCCCGATTCGCTGATCGACGAACTCGACCGCAGGCTCGAAGCGACGGGCATCGAATACGGACGGGCCACCAACGCATCGCGCAACGTCACCGGACAGCTGCACCCCGAACTGGCGCTGGTGCCCGTCACCCTGGTCAAGGGCCTCGAACTGGACGGTTCGGTGGTCGTCGAACCGAGCCGAATCGTGGCCGAGGAACCCCAGGGCCTGAGGGCCCTCTATGTGGCGCTGACCCGCTCTACCAAGCGCCTTGCGGTGGTCTACTCCGAAGACCTGCCGGGGCCTCTGGCATCGGCAGGCTAGGGCGCGAGGACCAGCCTCACGCTGGGCTGTCAGGGCGCGAGGACGAGCCTCACGCCGTTGTTGTCTTCGGGGCGCACGGTTCGTAGACCATCTGGCGTCGTAACACTGTGCACGACGTCGATACCTGTGGTCTGGCTGAACCTGAGGTGGTGAAGTCGCCCTGTGCGGCCGCCCATCCACTCCACTGCAGAGCGCTCGGTGGGCCGCACCAGGCGCAGTCGCGCAGGCCCGGGCCATGCCAGCTCTCGATACTCGCCCAGCGTTTCGCTGCCCTCGTCGACGACCGCGCCGCCCAGAACGTCGACGAACATCGTGGTCGCCGAGCCCAGGTCTGCGACGAGGTGCACAATGCGCTCGAGCGCAGCCGTAGCGCGCGAACGCCCAGCCGGGTGCACCTCGGGGTCGACCGCACCCGGAACGCCGTCGGCGTTCGAGCCCTGGTACGCCAGCTGGATGACGATTCCGTGCGACGACTTGGGATGCAGGAATGCCTCCTGCCAGTCCTCGTTCTCGCGGTTCTCGCCCACGACCTGGTAGCCGGCACCGCGCGCGGTGGCGATCGCCTCATCCAGATCGGCGACCTTGAAGGTGATGTGATGGGGGCCAGGACCGTTGCGATCGAGGAACCGTCGCAGGAAGTCGAACTCCTCGACGTTGCGAGGCTCGAGGATCTCGATGCGAACGTCGTTTGCGAACGCCACCTGGCAGAAATGGAACCCCACCGAGATCATCCCGCCGGCCCAGCGGCCGCCAAGGTCTCCCGCGTAGCGCCACAGGTTGTCCCATCCGCTCTCGGAGGCCACGGCGACGTGGTCGAGATCTGTGGTCTTCAGGTTGGGTGGCGCCATGGGCAACATCTTCGCGGTTCGTGCACGAAACGTTCCAACGTGATGGAATCTGCTCGCGCCCTGAACAGCCCTCGACTAAGGACAGCCTTGTGTGGACGTGGACCCTGCCCCCCGAATTCGGTGATCCCCGAAAGCGGATGCTGTTCAACATCGGAATGCCCGCGGCCGTTGTCGCCATGGTCGGTCTTGGCATCACATTCGGCGAAAGAACCCTGATCATCATCGGGGTCATGACGTTTGGCATCTACCTGCTGGGCCTGGCGGAGAACTCGCGCACCCGGCGGTTTTCGGTGACCATCGCCGACGGATCGCTGACCATCGACGATGGCAGACAGGCGCGCAGCATGGCGGTCGCAGAAATAACCGAAGTCAAGGTTCGTCATCGCTCATCGACCGGCGGAGGCCGTTGGAGCGTCGAGGCCCTGGGGGCCGGCAAGGCCGTCACGCGGTCGATACCCGCATATCAGGGCTGGATCAACGTCGACGAGGCGACCGCCGCCGACCTGGAGCAACAGCTGAACTCTCAGCTGGGCCTGGCCAAGCGTTCGGCGACCCTGATGCAGGGGTTTCCTGCGCCCGAACCCAGGGCGACAGGCATCGAGGCGGGCGATTTCGAGTGGAGTCCCCGCGTCAGCCCCAAGGCCGAACGCAACCGGAAACGGATTCGCTTCTTCATGCTCGGCGCAGCACTGGCTGTGGCCGTTTATGCCGGCATCTCCGAACGCGACTCGGGCACCGTAGGTGTGATCCTGTCGGTCACGGTCGTGCCCGGGCTCATCGTCGGGTTCTGGGCGGTCATCGACTGGCTGTATCGCGTCGGGCGCGGCACCCGTGTGGCTGTGGCCGACGGCCAGCTGGTGATTCAGCGTTCTGCCAGGGCCAAGCCTGTCAGCATCCCCACCCAGCAGGTCGCTTCGGTAACCGTCGACTCGAGCGTCCAGACGAATATCACTGCCGAAACCCACACGCGCACCACTGTTTGGCTATTGACCGTCACCGATCTCGACGGCAACACCACCAAGACCCAACTCGGCAACGGCTTCGGGCTGGCGACCACCCGAGACGACTACGCAATGCTCGAGGCCGAACTGAAGGCGCGGGTGGGCTGAGCGCCTGCCGCAGCGGCCCGGCTGCTCGATGTCCCAGCGCATCAATAGGCTGAGCGGGTGTCTCAGCAGGTCCTCGAACGGTTCTCGCCGGTTGTCCGCGAGTGGTTCGACACCACCTTCAGGGCCCCCACCGACGCCCAGATCCAGGGTTGGGACGCCATCTCCCGAGGCCGCCATTCGCTGATTCTGGCTCCCACGGGTTCGGGTAAGACGCTTGCCGCGTTCTTGTGGGCCATCGACCGCATCATGACCGACCCGGTGCCCGACAAGTCTCAAAGGTGCCGGGTGCTTTACATCTCACCGCTGAGGGCCTTGGCGGTCGACGTCGAGAAGAACCTGCGGTCTCCGCTGCGCGGCATCGCCCTGGCTGCCGAGCGTTCCGGCGCCGTGGTGCACGAGCCGACGGTTGGTGTGCGCACCGGCGACACCCCGCCCGACGAACGCCGTCGGCTGGTCACCCGGCCGCCCGACATCCTCATCACCACGCCCGAGTCGCTGTTCCTGATGCTGACCTCCAAGGCGCGCGAGACACTGCGCAGTGTCGAGTACGTCATCATCGACGAGATCCACTCGGTCGCGGCAACCAAACGTGGCTCTCACTTGGCGCTGTCGCTCGAGCGCCTCGACGAGATCTCGGCCCGCCCGCCACAGCGCATCGGGCTGTCTGCCACACAACGTCCCCTGGACGAGATTGCGCGGTTTCTGGCCGGGTTCCAGGCCGGCGCCGCCCGCGATGTTGCCGTGGTCGACGTCGGGTCGACCAAGGAGCTCGATATCGAGGTGATCGTACCGGTCGACGACATGGCCGAACCCGCCAGGGGAGCCGACCTCGACGCGTCTTCGCCCCAGAACTCGATATGGCCTTCGATCCATCCTCGGCTTCTGGAGCTGATTCTCGAGCATCGTTCCACCATCATCTTCGTCAACGCCAGACGCCTGGCAGAGCGCTTGGCCAGCAGGCTGAACGAGCTGCACCTGTCGGGGCAGAACCGCGGCGACACCTATGAGGGTTCGTCGGTGGCCGAGGGCGAGGAGTTGGTCAAGGCGCACCACGGCTCACTCAGCCGCGAACAGCGCCTGCAGATCGAAGACGAACTGAAGGCCGGCAGGCTGCGCGCTCTGGTGGCTACCAGCTCGCTCGAGTTGGGCATCGACATGGGTGCCGTCGACCTGGTCATCCAGGTCGAGTCTCCAGGCTCGGTGTCGTCGGGTCTGCAGCGCATCGGTCGGGCGGGTCACCAGGTCGGTTCTCCCAGCCGGGGCAAGGTCTTCCCCAAGCACCGGGCCGATCTGCTCGAGGCCGCAGTGGTCGTCGAGCGGATGAAGGGCGGGCTGATCGAGCGCACCCATTATCCCCGCAACCCGCTGGACGTGTTGGCCCAACAGATCGTCGCCATCTGTGCGATGGAAGACAGGCGCACCGACGAACTGCTGAGCCTGGTCAGAGGTGCGGCGCCGTACCACGAACTGACCGACGAGGTCTTCGAGTCGGTGCTCGACATGTTGTCTGGTCGCTATCCCAGCGACGACTTTGCCGAACTGCGGCCGCGCATCGTGTGGGATCGTGTGGCCGGGGTGGTTCGCGCTCGGCAGGGCGCCGGTCGGCTCGCGGTGACCAATGCCGGCACCATCCCCGACAGGGGCCTGTACGGGGTGTTCTCGGTCGATGGCCGCCGGGTCGGCGAGCTCGACGAGGAGATGGTGTACGAGAGCCGTGTCGGCGAGGTGTTCCTGCTGGGTGCCAGCTCGTGGCGAATCGAGGAGATAACCCCAGACCGCGTGGTCGTCAGCCCCGCACCTGGGCAGCCGGGAAAGATGCCGTTCTGGCATGGCGACGGCCCGGGTCGTCCACTCGAACTGGGGCAGGCAATCGGCGCATACTCGAGGGGCCTTCTCGACGGCTTGCCCACCGATGTCGAGGCGGCTGCGGCCGCAGGCGAGCTCGACGCAACCCTGGCCGCCCTGACCCAACGCAGCGACCTCGATCGGCGTTCTGCCCTGAATCTGCTGGGTTTCCTGTCCGAACAACGCGGTGCCACCGGTGTGGTCCCAGACGATCGCACCATCGTCGTCGAACGGTTCCGCGACGAGATCGGCGATTGGCGGGTCTGCGTGTTGACCCCCTTCGGTGCTCGGGTTCATGCCCCGTGGGCCATCGCCGTTCAGTCTCGCCTCGAAGAGCGCTTCGACATGCCGGTCGACACCATGTGGACAGACGACGGCATCGTCTTGCGGCTCCCCGAGTCTCAAGACCGGCTTCCTCTCGAAGACCTGATGCTCGACCCAGACGAGATCGAAGACCTCATCGTGGCCCAGCTGCCAGGCACGGCCATGTTCGCTTCGAGGTTCCGCGAGATCGCGGGCCGAGCCCTGTTGTTGCCCCGACGTCGGCCGGGCCAGCGCACGCCCTTGTGGCAACAGCGTCAACGCGCCGCCAACCTGCTGCAGGTCGCCGCCAGATATCCCGGCTTTCCCATGCTTCTCGAGGCATCGCGCGAATGCTTGCAAGAGGTCTTCGACGTGCCGGCCCTGCGCGACCTTCTGACCGACATCCACCGGCGCAAGGTTCGCCTGGTGCCGGTCGACACCGAGCAAGCGTCGCCCATGGCCCAGTCGCTGCTGTTCAACTGGATCGCCACCTTCATGTATGACGGCGACGCTCCGCTGGCCGAGCGCCGGGCAACCGCCTTGGCGCTCGATCGCGATCTGCTGCGCGACCTTCTCGGTGCCGAAGAGCTGCGCGAGCTTATCGATCCGGGTGTCCTCGCCGATCTCGAGCTCGAGCTGCAACGCCTGGTCGACGATCGCAAGGCGCGCGACGCCGACGAGTTGACCGACCTGTTGAGGGTGCTTGGCGATCTGACCCTCGCCGAACTCGCCGCCCGGTGTGCGTTCGAGCCCTCGCGTGCCGTGGAAGACCTGCTGCAGCAGCGCCGCATCGTCGAGGTCTCGATCGCCGGCGACACCAGGTACATCCTCGGCGAAGACGCCGGCCGCTACCGCGACGCCATCGGTTGTGCGCTGCCGGTGGGCCTGCCGGGCGCATTCACAGAGTCGGTGGCTGATCCTCTCGGTGATCTGGTCGCCAGATGGGCCCGCACCCACGGGCCTTTCTTGGCCGGCGAACCGGCTCGTCGTCTGGGCGTGCCCATCGACCGCGCCCGTGAGGCGATCGCACGGGTGGCAGCCCTCGGGCGTCTGACCCTGGGCGAGTTCCGGCCCGATGGTCGCGAACGCGAGTGGTGCGACGTCGACGTGCTGCGGTCGTTGCGGCGGCGGTCGTTGGCTGCGCTCAGGCGCGAGGTCGAGCCGGTGTCGCCCGATGCCTTGGCCAGGTTTGTCACGCGGTGGCACGGTCTCGACCGGCCTCGGCGAGGTCACGACGCACTGGTCGACGTCCTGGTTCAACTGCAGGGCGCAGCGATACCGGCCTCGGTTCTCGAGAACGACGTTCTGGCATCGAGGGTCGCAGACTTTCGCCCCGCCGACCTCGACTCGCTGATCTCGTCGGGCGTCGTGGTGTGGGCCGGCGCAGGAGGCCTCGGATCTTCCGATGGTCGTATCCGCTTGGCTTTTCGCGAGCAGGCCCACCTGCTGCTCGACCCACCCAACGACCCGCCCGAGGGCGCGGTCCACGAAGCCCTGCGTTCACACCTTGCCGAGCGTGGTGCCTCGTTCTGGCCAGAGCTGTTCAGCGCTTCAGGAGTGGCCGACGAGGCCGAGGTCTTGGCGGCGTTGTGGGACCTCGTCTGGGCCGGCGAAATCACCAACGACACCTTGGCCCCGGTTCGGGCCATGCTTTCGGCCACGTCTTCGCGTCCGGGTCGCGCCGCCAGGGGCTCCAGAGGCAGGCCGCGGCCCGGGCAGCTGCGCCGTGTTGGCCCGCCGTCGGCCGCCGGGCGTTGGTCGCGCACCTCTTCACTGTTCGCTCAACCCGCCACCGAGACCGAACGGGCCCACCTCAGGGCCCTTCAGCTGATCGAGCGACACGGCGTGTTGACCCGAGAAGGCGCGCTTGGCGACGGCGTGGTCGGAGGGTTCGCTGCCGTGTATCCGGTGCTTCGGGCTCTGGAAGAGCGTGGCCAGGTCAAGCGGGGTTATTTCGTAGAAGGCCTGGGCGGGGCCCAGTTCGCGGCTTCTGGCGCCGTCGACCGGCTGCGTGAGTTTCGCGAGGCCGCCGAGTTGCCACAGGTCGACGTGCTGTCGGCGGTAGACCCTGCCCAGCCCTACGGCGCCACCCTGCCATGGCCACAGTCGCCAGGGCGCCCGTCGCGAACCGCCGGCGCCTATCTCGTTGTCGTCGACGGACAGCCGGTGGTGTTCGTCGAGCGGGGCGGCAGGTCGCTCGCAACCTTCGAGTCAGCCATCGAGTCCATCGATGTGTGGATAGACCCACTGCGGGCGCTGGTCGACACTCGGCGGCTGAAGTCGCTGGAGGTCGCCAAGATCGACGGCGAGCCGGCCCACGGCTCTCCCTTGGCCCAAGCCCTGATCGATGCCGGCTTCTCGGCCGGCTACAAAGGGCCCACCTATCGTGCCTGAGGGCGACACGCTCTGGAACCATGCGAACACCCTGCGGCCGGTGCTGGTCGGTCAGCCGGTCACCGATCTGCGGGTGCACCGCAATCGCAAGAAGGGCCCTCGCAGGGGGGTTGGTGTGGCTGCGGTCGAGGCTCGCGGCAAGCACCTGCTGATCACCTTCGACGACGGTGTCGTGTTGCACACACACCTTCAGATGACCGGGGTATGGCACCTATACAAAGCCGGCGAACGCTGGCGGCGCAGCCCTGGCGCCATGCGGGCGCTGGTTCAGGTGCCCGACGCCGTGGCGGTGTGCTTCTCGGCGCCAACAGTGGGCCTTTATCACCCCGAAGAGCCGGGGCTCAGGCCGTGGCAGCGGATCGGCCCCGACCTGTGTCTGCCCGAGTGCGACTTCGACCAGATTGCCGTCAACCTCGAACGCTCCGACGGATCACGCCAGATGGCCGACGTATTGCTCGATCAGGAGATCGCTGCCGGAATCGGCAACGTCTACAAGTCCGAGGCTCTGTGGTTCGAACGCGTATCGCCCTTTGCCCGGCTCGACAGCCTCGACGAGCAAGCCCGATCGGGCCTGTATCAGCGGGCGTCGCGGCTGCTGCGCCAGAACCTCGGCCGGGCCAAACGGCGAACGCTCGGCAATGGACTGGCTGTATATGGCCGTGGGGGGCGCGACTGCCCTCGTTGCCGCGCCACGGTCTCGTCGGTCGAACACGGCGATGACCTGTTGCGCGTCTCGTATTGGTGTCCCCGATGTCAGCCCGCCACCACCGACCCCGCTCTGGGTCATGGCAACGCTGCTGGGGAATGATTCAGGCTCGGCCCAGGACGGCGTCGACGGTGATCTCTATAGCGACGCGGTCGGGTCGCTGCTTGGGGTCGCGGTATCTCTCGCCATATCGGCGCATGGCCTCGGCGCATCGTTGTGGATCTGATGTACCCACTGCGCGGCCTTGAAGCGTCAGCCACCGCCCACCGTCGACTTGGCACAAGGTGACGTCTGTAGGCGCCGCTTCGATCAGCTGGTACTTGACCGAGGCTGCGAACGTTATGACCCTGGCCAGCCCGGCGTCGGCATCCCAGGTGAAGCCCACCGGTGTCACGTGTGGCGCCGCCCCGGGCCGGGGTATCGACAGCGTCGCCAGATGCCGTTCGGCGAGAAAGTTGATCACGCCTTCGGGAAGGTCGGTGGGGTCGAATCGCGCCATCGCCTGCCCCTACTGGTAGCTGATCGCTTCGAGGATGTTCATTCGTGCGGCCCTGATGGCGGGGTACAGGCCCGCGACCATGCCGCCCAGGCCGGCGAGGATGGCATACAGAACCAGCGAACCCCACGGCACTGCGAACGTGTTGACGACCGAATCGGGAAGCGCCACCACGGCCGCCCAACCGAACACCAAACCCAGAACGGTGCCCAGAATGGCTCCGAACACGGCGATCAGCACGGCCTCCCAGCGCACCATCGAGCGAACCTGGCGAGCCGTCATGCCAACGGCCCGGAGCATGCCGATCTCGCGGGTGCGCTCGACAACCATCAGGGTCATCGTGATCAAGATGCCGAGGATCGCGATCACGAAGGCAAACAGCAAGAACACGTTGATCACGATGAGCATGCCGTCGACCTGGGGCTCCTGGCTGGCCAGGAACTCGGTGCGGTCCTGGATCTGAATCTGTGGGAAGTCCTCGGCCACGGCTTCTATTGCAGCGCGAGCTGCCTGCGCGTCGACTCCGTCGGCAGACTTGCCCATCACGAACAGGTCCGAGTCGAGGGAGAAGAACCGGTCCCAGGTGGCCAGATCTATCGCCCAGTTGTCGAGGATCTGGGCGTCTTCGTAGACCGCGGCTACAGGCATCTCGACGGACTCGCCCGAGGCGAATTCGACCGTTATCGAGTCGCCTGCTGTGACGCCCAGATCTCTGGCCGGGTCCTGGTGCAGCGCAATCGACAGCGGTGGCGCGTCGGAGAACGATCCGCTGATCACCGATGCATCGATCATGCCGTCGAGTTGATCGAAGTTGGTGGCGATGACGTTCTTGATGTCGCCGTCGACCCTGATGTTGCCGAACCTGAAGGCGGCCACCTGTCCGAACTCGTCGGTGTCACGAAGCCGTTCGGCGAACCCGGCACCGAAGCCTCCGTTGCCGAACCCATTGGGCTGGGCGATGAAGTCGGCGGTGACCGACTCGTCCAAGATGCTCGAGATCGTGTCCTTCAACGACTGGCCGAACACCGAGGCGCCGACCGTCAGCGCCAAGCCGATCATCAACGCACCGGCGGCCGCGGCTGTGGTGCGCGCCGAGCGGGCGCTGTTTTGTTGAGCGAGCAGGCCCGACACCTTGAGCCACGGCAGCTTCTTGAGTGGCGACCCGACAGCGCTGACGATGGGTGCGGCGAACAGGGGGCTCAGCGTGGTGACGCCCACAAATACCAGGACCGACCCGAACCCCAGCGCAACCGCCAGCCCTATGCCCGATACGGCCCCTCCCAGGCCCAGGGCCATCAACACGGCGCCGAAGACCGTCAAGATCGCGCCCACGATCAGCCGAGCGCGCGGCCGATCTGGGATGTGGAAGCCCTCTTGCACCGCTGCCGCGGGCGGAACGCGGCCGGCGTGGAACGCCGGAAGCAACGAGGCCGCGATGGTCACACCCAGGCCGATGATGAAGGCGGTGACGACGGTCAGCGGTGCGATGTTGATGTCGAACTCGGGCAGGCTGAACCCGGCCGCGTTCATCAGTGCTCGAGCCACCCATGCCAGGCCTGCTCCCACACCGATTCCCAGGACCGATGCGATGAGGCCGATGGTTACTGCCTCGGTCAGCACCGAGCCGCGAATCTGTGACGTGGTCGCCCCGATTGCTCGCATCAAAGCCAGCTCTCGAAGGCGTTGGCCAATGGTGATGTTGAAGATGTTGGTGATCAGGAACGCCGCTACCAGCAGCGATACCAGGCCAAAGCCGGTGAAGAACCAGCCGAGGGCATCGATGATCACGCCGAAATCGGCCTGGTCCTCGGCTACGACGGCCTCGGTCGTGACGGCTTCGGCGTTGTCTGGCAGAACCTCTTGAATGCGGCTGGCGAGGGTGGCTGGCGCAACCCCTTCCTCGGCGCGAACCGAGATCGTCTGCAGCAGACCCTCGGTGTCGGTGAGCTCGCGGAACTCGTCGAAGTCGTAGGCCGTCAGCACCGCCCCCAGAAGGGCGTTCTCGTCGCCGAAGGTCATCAGGCCCGACAGCGTGAACTGCTGGCGGCCTTCGGGGAAGATGATGTCGTAGGTCTGGCCGATCTGGAAGTCGTGGAGTTCGGCCGAGTCGATGTCGATCACGAACTCGCCCCTCTGGGGGGCAGAGCCCTCGGTCAGGGTCACGGGCGACATCGAGGAGTCGGACCACGTGACGCCCAGCAACGGTGGGCCGAACGTCGGCAGCGGCTCGCCGTCGGAATCGATGGGGATGATTCCGGGGAACCCGACACCGGCCATGGCGTCTGCAACGCCGTCGACGCCCTCTACGAGGCCCAGCACCGACTCGTCGAACACCGGGTCGTCCTGGAAGTCGCTTTCCGAGAACTCGACGTAGCCCCGCACCTCTACGTCGACCTGGGCGTTGATGTCTTCGATCAGGCCGTTGAAGGTCTCCTTGAGGCCGTCGCGAAGCACGAAGCTGGCCACGACGAACGAAACGCCCAGAAGTACTGCAAGTGTTGTGAGGAGGAACCGGACCAGGTGGCCCCTGATCCCTTTGAGGGTTATTCGGAGCATTGGTTCACGCGTCCAGCGACTTGATGCGATCGATGATCGCGTCGACGTCGGGGTCCGAGATGTCGTCGACTATGTGGCCATCGGCGAGGAACACCACCCGGTCGGCGTAGGAGGCCGCATTGGGGTCGTGGGTGACCATGATGATGGTCTGGCCGTACTGGTCGACGGCCATGCGCATGAAGTCGAGGATCTGGTGGCCGCTTCGGCTGTCGAGGTTGCCGGTGGGCTCGTCGGCGAAGATGATGTAGGGCCTGCTCGCCAATGTGCGCGCAACCGCTACGCGCTGTTGCTGGCCACCCGATAGTTCGTTGGGACGATGGCTCATGCGGTCGGCCAGGTCGACGTGGTCGACCACCGTCTTCAGCCATTCCTCGTCGACGGCCTCGCCGGCCAGCAACTGGGGCAGGGTCATGTTCTCGCGGGCCGTCAGCGTGGGTATCAGGTTGAACGCCTGGAAGATGAAGCCGACCCGATCTCGGCGCAGCAGCGTGAGCTGGCGCCGCGACAGTGATCCCAACTCGGTCTGGTCGATGTACACAGACCCAGAGGTCAGCTCGTCGAGGCCGGCCATGCAGTGCATCAGGGTCGACTTGCCAGAGCCCGATGGGCCCATCACGGCCGTGAACTCGCCAGCGAAGAACTCGACGTCGATGCCGTCGATGGCCCGCACCGCCGTGTCTCCATAGCCATAGATCTTCGTGGCCCCGACAGCCCGGGCAGCAGCCGTTCGAGTCGAGGTTGAGGTGGTGGTCATTCGAGGTCTCCTCCCGCCACACTGGCGACCGCTCAGACGCTACCTCTGATGGTGGTGGTTTTCGCTCGGCTTTCGGATGCACCACCTCTCTAGACTGGTGACATGCCATGTCCCTCATGCGGTTCAGCAGTGCCCGCAGGCGCCCGGTTTTGCCCTGCCTGTGGTCACCTGCTCGTGCTGTCCGAAGAGCGGCGTGTGGTCACGGTCCTGTTCGCGGATCTGGTGGGGTTCACCGCCCTGTCCGAGCGCGCCGATCCCGAATTCGTCAAACATCTGATCGACAGGTGCTTCGAGCGCCTGGTCGCCGACATCACGGCTTTCGGCGGAACCGTCGACAAGATCGTCGGCGACGCCGTGGTGGCTCTGTTCGGTGCGCCCAGGGCCCACGAAGACGACGCCGAGCGTGCGGTGCGCGCCGCGCTTCGGATGCAACGCAGCCTGGTCGACGTGACGTCCGATGTCGGCGTAGAGATCAAGATGCGCATCGGCATCAACACCGGCGAGGTCCTGGTCGGAGCGATCAGCGCCGGTGGCGACTACACCGCCATGGGTGACACGGTGAACCTGGCGTCGCGACTCGAATCGATGGCCGAGCCGGGCGAGATACTCGTTGGGCCTGCTACCCGCGACGCCACCGCCGACGCCATCGAGTTCGAGCCTCGCGGAACGGTGAAGATCCGTGGCCGTGACGACGAGACAGCCGTCTGCGTCGCGGTGGGTGAGTTGCGGCCTCCAGGCAGGATGAGGCGTTCGGTCAACGCACCCCTGGTCGGTCGGGGCCCCGAGCGCAAGCATCTCAGCGCTGCCATCGACGCGTCTGTCGAACGTCGCAGGGCCCACCTGATTTCGATCTTGGGCGAAGCCGGCCTGGGCAAGACCCGCCTGGCCGAAGAGGTCGCCGCCGACTGCGAGGTTCGCCACGACGCCCTCGTCCTCGAGGGGCGTGTGTTGCCTTACGGCGAGACCAACCCTTATCGACCCATCGGCGAGGCCCTCGGAGCGGCCTTCGAAATCGACCCCGGCGATTCACAACAAGCCGCGTCCCAGAGGGTGTGGGCGATCGTTCGCAAACTCATCGGGCCCGCCGCCGACTCGTCCGACATCGACATGGCGGCGCGAGCGGTCATGTACGCCCTCGGTTATGACAACACCGAGGGTCCAGACCCCGGACGCAGGCGAGACGAACTCAGCGCCGGGCTGGCGTTGCTGTTCGACGCGGCCATGTCCCGGCGCCCTCTGGTGTTGGCCCTGGGCGATCTTCACTGGGCCGACCACAGACTCCTCGAACTGCTCGAAGAGTTGTTGGCGTCGCTGATTCAGTCGCCTTTCATCATCTTGACCACCGCCCGTTGGGTCATCGACGAAGAGCGCTGGGTGGCACCCCCCGGACGGCACAACACATCGGTCGTCAACCTTGTGCCCCTTGGCCGCGACGCGTCTGCCGAACTCGTGCGCTCGTTGTTGGGCAACGAGGTCGACGAGCGCCTCATCGACGTCATCTACGAGCGCAGCGGAGGCAACCCGTTCTTCCTCGAAGAACTCTCGGCCCTGTTGCGCGATGCTGACGGTGCCAGCCGCCGGGATCTCACCGAACGGCTCACCACCCTGCCCGACACACTCAGGGGGCTCGTGGCTGCCAGGCTCGACGCCCTCGACCCTGACGAACGTCGAATGGTCGACGACGCCGCGGTCATCGGCCGCTCTGGCCCGGTGTACGCACTGCTGATAATGGCTGCGGGTGAGGGCAACCAGAACCCCGAGCACACGTTTGGCCGTCTGGTCGACAAGGACGTGTTCGCCACCGAGGCCGACCGCTGGCTGTTTCGTTCCGAGGCCGTGCGCGACCTGGCCTACACGACTCTCACCAAGACGCGCAGGGCGGTCACCCACTACGGCATCGCCCAATGGCTCGACAGCCACACCGAAGCCAACCGCAAGGCGGGCGAGATCGCCGCGGTGGCCAGGCACTACAGCGCGGCTGCCCAGCTGTACGTCGAGATGGCCGGCATCAGCGATCTTCCGTCGAACATCGTCGACGTTGCCATCGCCAGCCTCGTAGAGGCCGGGTCCAGGGCCAGCGCGCGCGACTCGCACCTGATCGCAGGTCGCATGTATGCCGAAGCTCTGGGCTTGGTAGGCCCCGACGACCCCCGTCGCGCCGAGATCGCGATCGGTCGTGCCAAGGCTCGTGTTGGTCTTCGCGAGCTTGCGGGTGCCACGACCGATGCACAAGAAGCCCAACGGGTCGCCTCGATGCACGGCGATGACAGGTGCGTGGCGTCGGCCACGACGCTGCTGGGTGAGATCTCAACCCTGGGTGGCGACCCGCGCCGCGGCGAACAACTGTTGGACGAGGCCATCGAGCTATGGCGCCGCCTCGACGATCCTGCCGAGGTGGCCGAGACATTGCGCCTTCACGGCATGGCGCACATGTCTCTGGGCGAACGCCTGAATGCCGAGCAAGACTTTCTCGAGGCCCTCAACGTCTTCGTCGAACTCGGAGACTCGACAGGCGAGGCCTGGTGCCAGCAGAACCTGGCCTGGCTGTCGTTCGAGAGCGGCCGCATGGCCGAAGCAACGAAACGAATCGACCGATCCATCGAACTGTTCGCCCAAAACGACGACGCCGGCGGGCTGGGCTGGGCGTTGGGCTTGTCTGCGTTCCTGATGTTCCACACCGGCGAGAGCGCCGAGGCCGAAACCACCGCGTCGATGGTGTTCGAAGAAGCGCTCAAGCGTGGCGACCGATTCGGCGAGACCATGATGCGGCTGCTGTTGGCGACCATCGCTTTGTGGCGTGGCGAATGTCGCAAGGCGGTCGACGCCGGCCGAGAGGCGTTGGTGACGCTTCGCGACATCGAATCGGTGTTCGGCCAGGTTCAGGCGCTGGCCACCCTGTCCAGGGCTCATGCAGCCATGGGCGAGCTGGAAGCCAGCCGCGAGTGCATAGAAGAGGCGCTGACCTTGGCAGAGAACGAGCCTGGTACGCCCCAGCTCGATCTCGCTCTGATGGTCGCCGGAGCGGCCTCGGCCCAGATGGGTTTGGCCGAGCGGGCCAGGGAGTACCTCGACCAGGTCGGCGACGATCCCGATGGGCCGAACATTCTGGGCAGCACCGATCGTCAGGTCACCCGCGCCCTGGCCAGCCTTCAGCTCGGCGAACTCGACCAGGCCACCGAGATCCTCGCTGCCCTCGACCGCAACGGCGAACGAGGTGACTATCACGGGTGCGTTCACGCGTTGGCCGCCGTGAGCCGGGGCGATATCGATGACGCATTGGCCAGTGCCGAGAAGGTTCGGAGTTCGGCCAAGGCGACCTACCTAGACCGCAGGTCTGCCAACATCGCCCGAGCTCTGGCCTTTGCCCGCGCCGGGCGCGTCGAAGACGCCGAGGATGCCTTCGACGAGGCCACCGAAATGATCGACCAGACCGAGTCGCGCCTGTCGCAGGCCGTCGTGCGTCTCAGCCAGGCGGTTGCCTACGAGTTCTTGGGGCATCCCGAGGCCGTCGTGGCCCGAGCCATAGCCGAGATGTCGCGCGATTCGCTCGGCGTCAGCCTTGCCGGCTGGGAAGCCCTGTTTCGCAACGCTTTGGGGGTCGGCGCTCACAAGGCGCACGAAGCCGGCTGATCCCAGCCCCGCCGTGTGACATCGTATTCGCCATGTCATTCGAAAAAGTCGGAGTAGTCGGCTGCGGCCTCATGGGTTCCGGTATCGCAGAGGTTTGTGCCAGGGCGGGCCTCGATGTCTTGGTGGCCGAATCGTCGCCCGCAGCCGTCGAGGCCGGGGCAGCCCGGATCGAGAAGTCGCTCGGTCGTGCCGTGCGAGCCCAGAAGATGTCAGAGGACGAGATGGCGGCTGCAATGGCCAACATCAGGTTCACCGACGACATGGCGCAGATGGCCGATCGACAACTCGTCGTCGAAGCTGTGGTCGAGGACGAGGCCGCCAAGGTGGCGGTCTTCCAATCTCTCGATCAGGTGGTCGAGAGTCCCGATGCGGTTCTGGCGTCGAATACCTCGTCGATTCCGATCATGAAGCTGGCGATGGCTACCAAGCGCCCCCAGCAAGTCGTGGGTGTCCACTTCTTCAACCCGGTGCCGGTGATGGGTTTGGTAGAGCTGGTCACGTCGTTGCTCACCGGCGACGAAACCGCCCAACGATGCCGCGACTTCGCTTCGGACGTGTTGGGCAAGCGGGTCATCGACTCGCAAGATCGGGCCGGGTTCGTAGTCAACGCCCTGCTCATCCCCTACCTGCTGTCGGCGATTCGGATGATGGAGTCGGGCTTCGCCAGCGCCGAAGACATCGATGCGGGCATGGTTCTCGGTTGCAACCACCCCATGGGCCCGCTGGCATTGGCCGACCTGATCGGTCTGGACACGACCATGGCTGTTGCCGAGTCGTTGTACGAAGAGTTCAAAGAGCAGCTGTATGCCCCGCCGCCCTTGCTCTCGCGCATGTGCGACGCTGGCCTGCTGGGTCGCAAGTCGGGGCGCGGCTTCTACGTCTACGACCGTTGAACCAGCCCGCGGTCCAGGCCGTGGTGTTCGACCTCGGCAACGTCTTTGTCGAGTGGAGTCGCGAGCGGCTCTACGAACCCTTGATCCCCGACCCTGATGAACGCCGCCGGTTTCTCGACAACGTGCTGACGGCCGATGTCAACATGCGGCTCGATGCGGGCGAGACGTTCGAACACGTTCTGGGCGAGCTGGCGGCCAAACACCCCGACCAGCGAGACCTGGTGCTTGCCTTCGAGTCCGACTGGGAGCGTTCCCTCGGGTTGGTCGACGAACAGATGGTCGAGCTTCTCGCCGAACTGCGCGGACGGCTGCCGGTATTGGCGCTGACCAACTGGTCGGCCCAGACCTTTCCGGTGGCCCTATCGCGTTTCGAGTGGCTCGGCTGGTTCGACGCACACGTGGTCAGCGGCCGCGAGCGCGTCACCAAACCCGACCCTTCGATCTACCGCATCTTGTGCGAACGCCACCGCGTGCGGCCGGGTCATGTGTGGTTCACCGACGATTCGCACGCCAATGTCGAAGCGGCCCGGAGCCAGGGCTGGAGAGCCGAGCTGTTCGTCGACGCCGCCACTGCGCGCGTCCACCTGAGCGACTTGGGTGTGCTGGGCTGAGGGTCCGCCCGACAGCGCGGGATGTGACCTAGCGACGCCGCGCCTGCTAGACGAATGCCCTACGGCGGTCGACGACTTCATTGCGAGGGGAACGTGAACGAAAAGGCCATTCCGGCAGGAATCGACGCTGGTCGCGTCAGTGACTGGCTCGACTCCAACGTCGACGGCGTGCAGGGTCCCTACGAGTTCGCGCTCATCGCAGGCGGCCACTCGAACCTTACGTTTTCCGTACAACCCGCCGACGGCCCAACGCTGGTGCTCAGACGGCCCCCGCTTGGGCATGTCCTGGCCACGGCCCACGACATGGAACGCGAACACAAGATCATCACCGGCGTGGGTCTGACCGACGTGCCCGTGCCTGTGACGATGGGGCTTTGTGTAGACAACGAGGTGAATGGTGCTCCGTTCTATGTGATGCGCCACGTGTCAGGCCCCGTGCTGCACTCCGACGTAGAGGCGGCGGCAATGCCCGAGGCCGAGCGAACCGCCCTGGGCGCAGACGTGATTGAGGTGTTGGCGCGGCTGCACTCGGCCGAACCCGACGACATAGGCCTGGGCGATCTGGGCAAGCGTGAGGACTACATCGGTCGGCAGCTGCGCAGGTGGACCCGCCAGTGGGAGAACTCCAAGACACGCGAACTACCCGAGATGGAGGAGGCGCAGCGTCTGCTGACCGAGAGCCAGCCCGAGCAGGTTGGTGCGGCCATCGTCCACGGTGACTATCGCCTCGGCAACATGATCGTCGGCGATGGTCGTGTCAGGGCGGTCCTCGACTGGGAGCTGTGCACCCTGGGTGACCCACTCGCCGACGTCGGTTATCTGATGAACAACTGGGTCGGCCCGGGCGAGGAGGTCGCCGGCAGCAGCGGCCCCACCATCGTCGGCGGTTTCGGCGAGCGCGACGCCCTGCTGGCCCGCTACCAGGAACTCACGGGGCGCGATGTGTCGGGAATCGACTATTACCGCGCCTTTTCGTACTGGCGGCTTGCGGCCATCGTCGAAGGAGTGCTCAAGCGCTACCTCGAGGGTGCGATGGGCGACAGCGACGGCGACACCGACAACTTCCGTCAGAACGTCGAGAATCTCGCCAACCGGGCCTTGAGTCTGCTTCGCCCTTGAAATCGGGTTTCGATCGTCCGATGGAGTCGGGTGATCGAGACCTCGGTACGCCATCCGCGCCTCATCGCCCTGCTGGCAGGGTTGGTTGCTGTTGTCGCGGCTGTGTCGCTGATCGGACCCCGCGGCAGCTCTGTCGTAGGCGTCTCGGATGCCGGCGCCGACGATGGTGGTGAAACCACCGCGGTCTCAGAGTCAACTTCGACGACCGTGACGGACGACGACGGTGTGGTGCTCACTGCGCCCGGCGAGCTCGTATCGGTCATCGAAGGGCCGATATCGACCAGCGCGGGCACTGGGAATGTCGGAGTCGCCGGCACGCCGCCGGGGTCCACGGCCGCTCCCTCGACCTCAGGACCTCCGGCGGCGACCGGCGATGTATCGGTGACCACGACAGCCGCAACCCAGCCTCCTCAGCAGTCGAGCACCACCGTCTCGTCGACCGACCAGACCTCGTCGACGCTGCCCAGCACCACGGTGCCGGCGACCACCGCCGGCTCTGGTTCGGCCAGCACCAGCACGGTTGTGGAGGCGGCCGCCGTGGTCGACGATCCGGCCAGGGCGCTTCTCGCCGCTCCCGAGATGGCGGGTTCTACCCGCGGCTCGGATCAGGCGGGCTCGGCCGACGGGCTGGTCGCCCAGATCGGCACGCGCGACACCAACTCGGTGCCATGGATGCTGCTGATCGCTGCGAACTTCGGGATTGCGATCTTCGCACTGGTGTTGTTGCGACTTCGACGCTGATCGCAATGGACGACGATCGCCCCGAAGCTCCCGAGCACAGCGAAGACGCCTCCGATGGGGCGTCGACTCGGTTCTTCTCGGTGGTTACCGACGGCTCCGATTCCCGCCAGGAATTGCCGGCTGCGGACGCAGAGACCTCGCCTGAGACAGTCGGTGACGCTGACGGCGGTGACGGGGTCGTCGAAGACGCCAGCATCTCGCCCCAGGCCCAAAGCCCAAACGCGTTCGCCGACGAACCATTCGTCGACGATGGCGACGATCTGGTGGGCGCATTCAGAACCGATCGTCGGCCGGGGTTCCTGACCGGGGTCGTCTTGGGTTCAGCCGTGGGCGCGGTGGTCGCTGCAGTCGTCGCTGCGCTGGTTTTGGTCGTGTTCGGCCCCTCGTCCACCGGGCTCGACGTCAAGGAGGTCCTGACCGAGATCGAACCAGCGGTAGTGCGCATCTCCATTGGTTCCGACGGGGTTGAAGGGATCGGTGCCGGCACCGGCTTCTTCATCGACTCCGAGGGGACGGTTGTGACCAATGCCCACGTGGTCGAGGACGCCGATTCCATCACGGCCGAGTTGAGCGACGGGCGAGTGTTCGTGGCCGAGTTGCTGGGGTCCGACCCGACCCGAGATCTGGCGGTCGTGCGTATCGACGTCGGTGAGCCCACGGTTCCGGCTCGGCTGGGCTCGAGTCAGGATGTCTCTGTCGGCGACCCTGTCGTGGCGATAGGCAACGCCTTGGGCTTGGCGGGCGGTCCCACCGTCACAACGGGCATCGTGTCGGCTCTTCATCGCACCGTCCCCACCGAGTCGGCGCGGCTCACCAACGTCATCCAGACCGATGCAGCGATCAACCCCGGCAACTCCGGCGGTCCGCTCGTCAACTCGCACGGCGAGGTCATAGGAATCTCCACGGCCATCGCCGGCGACGCCGAGGGCATCGGGTTCGCCATATCCATCGACCACGCCCGCCCGGTGATCGACTCGCTGGTGGTCGGTATCGTTCCCACGCGACCGCTGCTCGGCGTGCGGGTAACCGATGTGGCCCGTATCGACGAGGCAGACCGCGAGGAACTGGGCCTGACGGTCGACTCGGGTGCGGTGGTGGTCGAGGTCACCGATGGAGAGGCGGCCGATCTCGCCGGGATCCAGGTCGGAGACGTGATCGTCGGCTTTCGAGAAGACCAGATCGAAACCGCCGCCGAACTGGTGGCTGCTGTCGCCGGCAGCCGCGTCGGCATGTCTGTCGAGGTCGACATAGTGCGCGGGGCCCAGAGCCTTTCCACCCAGGTGAATCTGGGTGAGATTCTGGGCGCGGGAGGCTGACCCTGACGGTCCGGTTCGCGGCGCGCGGTCGGGTAACCACCTGAATGTCACAGGGGGTTGCTACGTTTCGAGACGATGCAACCGACCGATGCGACACCCGCTGAGTCTGCTTCCGCCGCCGGGCGGCCCACCCTCGCCGGCACGTTCGTCGCGCTCGGCGACCTCCATCTCGACACACCGTTCGCCTGGGCGCCCGCGTCGGTCGGCCGCCTTCGTCGCAACGATCTGCGCGATGCCCTCGAGGCCTCGGTGGCGCTGTGCGAAACCGCAGGCGCCGACGCCCTGTTGCTCGCCGGCGACATCTACGAACACGACCGCATCACCCCCGACACCGCCCGCTTCATCACCCGCGTGCTCAACCGGTGTAGTTGTCGGGTCCTGGTTGCTCCCGGCAACCACGACTGGCTCTCGCCCTCCAGCGTCTGGGCTACCGCAGACTTCGACGATCACGTGCATGTGTTCGATGGGCGATCCCTCGAGCCCGTCAGGATCGCAGGCGTCACCGTCTGGGGGGCTGCTCATCACAGCCCTTCGGGCACGCCCGGGTTTCTCGACGATTTCCGCGTGCGCGGTGAGGGCCCTCATCTCGGGCTGTTCCACGGGTCGGAAAAGGCTGGGTTCTCCATCGAAGATCGCGACCAGTCGGGTCGCTCCAAACAACCACATGCTCCTTTCGAGGCATCGCAGATTCCCCGGTCGGGTCTCGCTCACGCCGTCGTCGGCCACTTCCATCGGCGGCGCGAGGCCACCCATCACACGTATCCGGGCAATCCGGCGCCGCTGGCTTTCGGCGAGCAGGGCGGTGGGGGAGCGGTGGTGTTGGGTGTCACGCCCGCTGGCGCGGTCGAGCGCGCCTGGCACAGCGTCAGCGCCCGCTCGATGCACGACGTCGAGATCGACGTCACGGGGTGCTTTGACGCCTCGGCCATTCGTGACGAGGTCGCATCCAAGACCGCCGGCTTGTCGGGCCTGGTTCGCCTGTCTCTCACCGGCGAGATCGATCTGTCGATCGAACTCGTCGACGACGACGTCGCGGCCGCCGTCAGCCCGACCATCGACCACGTCGTGGTCAGGCGTACCAAGCTGAGCCAAGCGCTCGACTTCACCACCCTTCAGGCCGAGGCATCGGTCAGGGGCCAGTTCGTGCGGTCGGTGCTCTACGACCAACGGCTCGACGAACAGACTCGATTTGCCGTTCTGGCTACGGGGTTGCGCGCACTCGATGGCCGCCGAGACCTGGATGTCAGCCGGTGAGGTTCAAGCGAGTAGAAGCCGAGGCCTTCGGCCCGCTCACGTCCGCGGCACTGGAATTCTCCGAGGGGCTGAACGTCGTATGGGGCCCCAACGAGGCCGCCAAATCGTCGTGGCACGGTGCCATGTATGCGGCCTTGTGCGGGCGCCGCCGTGGGCGGGGCGCATCGGTTCGCGACGAGGGATTCCGCAAGCGCCACCAGCCTTGGGATGGCGATGCCTGGGCGGTCGGCGCCGTGATCGAGCTCGACGACGGCCGCTCCATCAGGCTGGCTCACGACCTGGCCAACAAGCGCTCAGATGTCATCGACGCCCAGCTGGGACGTCCAGTCGCCGATGACATCGTTCACGATGGCGGCCCCGACGGTGCCCTGTGGCTCGGTCTCGACCGCACGACGTTTCTGGCCACAGCGTGTGTCAGGCAGGCCGACATCGCGGCGGTGGTCGACGACCCCGACGGCATTCGCGACCTCATGCAGAAGGCGGCGTCCACACTCGGCGGCGAGGTCACCGCGGCACAGGCCATCGACAGCCTCACCAGCTTTCGGCGAGAGGCGGTGGGCCTCGATCGCGCCAACGCGGTCAAGCCGCTCCGAAAGGCGGTCGAGGCCGTTGCCGAAGCCGAGGCACAACTCGACGCCGTTCGCGTCGCCCACGACGACTACCTGCGCCTGCTCGCCGAAGCAGACAGGGCGGCCGCTCGCGTCGATGCGTGCCGGGCCGATCTGGCGTCTGCACGTCGACTCGTTCGATACGAACAGGCCAAGCGGGTGGTGGCCGACGCGGCTGCCGTCAGCCGCCTTGCCGAGCGGCTCGGCGACGCCGAGGTCTCGGGCCCTGCCATCGACGACGCTCGCCTCGACGATCTCAACACCCTCGTAGCCAGGTGGCGGTCGGTCGAGTGGCCGAGTGCCTTCGAGGGCCCTTCGCTCGAAAGCATCATCGCCGAGATCGAGGCCATGCCGCCCGAGCCTTCGGGCCCAACCGAGCCTGCTCCGCAGGTCTTGGCCGCGGCGCAAGCACTCCATCAGGCCCGCAGCTCGCTGGCAGCGCTTCCCGAGGTTCCGCCCGTCGTAGGAGCCGAGGTCGAGCTTCTCGAAGAGGCCGAGCGACGCGCGGTTTTGGTCAGATCACCCGAGCCCACCGACGGTGGCGCACGCGCAGCGCTCGACGCTGCTCGCTTGGCGCTCGCAGATCGACGTCGCCACGAATCTCGCCGGCGCGTGGTTCTCGGGGCCGCAGCACTCGGCGCCGTGGGCGGCGTTGCCGCTGCAGGCCTGGGCTATTCGGTCATCGGTTTGGTCGCGGTCGTGGCCGCCATCGCTCTGGCCGTGGTGGTCTTCGGTCTGGGTGGCGGGTCTGACGGGCACGATGTCGCGGCCCTCGAAGCCGAAGTTGCCGCCTTCGACGAACGAATCCAGGCCCACAGGCTTCAGGTGCTGGAGGCGGCCGAGTGGCTGTCGAAGCGCGGATTTGTCGCAGACCCCGTGGATATCCGTCACCAGGCGTTCGCTCGCTCCGCGGCCGACTCAGAACGCGAGCGCTGGGCCCAAAGGGCCGACGAGCTTCGTCACGCCGAGCAACAAGCGATCGACGAGCTTCGTTCGGCCCTGATCGACGAGGGGATCTCGGTCGTCGATATCGACGATTCGCTCAGCCGCTACCTCGACGCGGTGCACGCCAACTCCCAGGTCACGAAGGCTCGCGAACGGCTTGGGCTGCTGGTCGAGCAGCGCCGTGAGCGACAGCGCGAGCAGCAGGTTCTGCACCGGTTCGAGTCTCTGGTCGACGAGGTTCGTCGGGCCGTCTTGGAGTTCCGGCCCCAGTTTCGCTCTGACACCCACCAGGGCTGGGGTGCCGAGTTGATCGACGTGGTCGACCAGCTGCGGGCCGCGCAGCGCGATCGCTCCGAGCTCGCCGGTGTACGGGCCAGGCTCGAGACGTTGCTACAGGGCAGGTCGGTGGCCGACGTCGAAGCCGCTGCCAACGAAGCTCGCGAGGTCCTGAACCAGCTCGACATGGGCTCCAACGCCGGGGCTGCCGACCGCATCGATCTAGACGAGCTCGGCCGAAGGCTCACCGATGCCGAGAAGACTCACTCCGAGCTTGGTGGTCGGCTCCGGTCCATCGACGGCGCGTCGGTCGATGTTGCCGGTGCCGAGGCATCCGTGGCCGAGGCCCGGCGCGAGCTGCAGAGGGTGCGGACGCTCGCCGACGTTCTCGACTACACCGTCGAGCATCTGGCCAAGGCCGAGTCCGAGGCCTTTCGCAGGGTGGCACCGCTCGTCGCCGAGAACGTCACCGAACACATCGCAAAGGTCACCAACGGTCGATACGTCGAGGCGCTGGTCGACCCCGAGGCGCTCGAGGTGACCGTTCGCGATGCGTCTGGTCGCTACCGGCCTGCGGGGGCTTTGTCGCACGGCACGACCGAGCAGATCTTCCTGCTGCTCAGACTGGCGATGGTGAAGGTGCTCACCAAGCCAGACGAGACGTGTCCTGTGCTCGTCGACGATGCGACTGTTCACGCCGACGACTCTCGAACCGAGGCCTTGCTCTCGCTGCTGCACGATGCATCGGCCGAACGTCAGATTGTCGTGTTCACCCAGGAGACCGCCGTGCTCGACTGGGCTCGGCGCAACCTGGGCCAGCGCGACAAGGTGATCGAGCTACTTGCCGCCAGCTGAAGGCGTTTTGTCAGGCTTGACGTCCATTCCCGGAAGCCCGCGCCTTGCCTTGCTCTTCTTGATGTCTCTCACCACCAGGAAGGCCAGCCCACCGAGGGCTACCACGATCACCCAGAAGGTGGCGACCTGGGCCGAACCGCCGCGGTCGCCGGCGTCCTCGGGAGGTTTGCCGGCCCCGGGGCGCGGCCCCAGTATCGACCCGACCCCGTCGGCCGACGGCACGGTCGTCGTCGTCACCACGGTTTGGTCGGTCTGATCGGGCGTTTGGGTCTCTTGGGCGCCGGCGACCGACTG
>JAGQSP010000010.1:25658-28804 GCA_020439485.1 Acidimicrobiales bacterium
GCTATCGCCATCGTTGGCCCAGCGCGCCCTGGCGTTTACATCACACGTGTGCAAGAGTTCTGAACGGTGATTTGACGTGCAATCCAGTGCGCCGCAGGCCGGCAGTAGAGATCGCAATTCGAGAGGGCTCGCCGGCGTCGGCTTGGTCGCAGCCGTAGCCGGTTCGATCTTGGTTGCGTCCGTCCTGGCAATCATCGTCACCGACGCCGCACGCAGCGAGACACCAGACCCACCTCCCGCAGCTGAGCAGTCGACTACCACCGTGCAGCCGCCGGCAACAGAAGACCCGGCCACGGTCTCGACAGCCCCGGCGACGGCGCCCACCGAACCGCCCGCCCCACTCCCCAGCAGCACGACGACCACCGCCGCTCCCACGACCACCGCTGCGACCAGCTCGTCGGCCCCCAGCACCACACGTGCCAGCGGCCCAACGCCCACAACGGCGGCTTCTGCGCCCACCACCGACGTTCAGATGACGCTAGGGACCGTTGTTGTCGAAGAGGTGATCGAAGGCGATCAGTCGGGTGCCGGCGCAGACGTGTCGGGCGAACCGCCCATGACGCTTGGCACGGTGCCCGTCTCGGTGGTCGAACCCGAGGGCTGACCATCGGCGTCCGCCGGTTAAGGTGGCCTGGCGGACGGGGGTGATCATTTGTACGGGCTGGGCATAGACCTGGGCACGACCTATTCGGCGGCTGCTATAGCGACGCCCGATGGCCGGGTCGAGATGCTGCCCCTCGAGCACGCGTCCGCCATCGTCCCATCCGTGGTTGCGATATCGGCCGGCGAGCCGCCGGTCATCGGTCAGGCCGCCCAGCGGCGCTCTGTGACCCAACCACAAACCGTTGCCCGCGAGTTCAAGCGCAGGTTCGGTGACACGGTGCCGTACCTTCTCGACGGCCAGCCGGTCGCGCCCCAGCAGCTGACCGCTCATCTGGCCAGGTGGGTAGTCGACCGGGCCACGGCCGAACGGGGCGAGCCGCCCGCTTCGCTCGTGTTCACCCACCCGGCCAATTGGGGTCCTTACAAGCGCGAGTTGCTGCAAGACGTCGCACGGCTGATCGAGCGGCCCGATGCCGTGTTTGTCCCCGAGCCCTCGGCCGCAGCTTGTTGGTACGCGCACCAGGGCCGCATCGAGGAGGGCGAAGTCGTCGCCGTCTACGACTTCGGTGGGGGCACCTTCGACGCCGTCGTGTTGCGTCGAGGGCCCATGGGTTTCGAGGTCATCGGCCATCCGACCGGAATCGATCGTTTGGGAGGCATCGACCTGGACGACATCGTGATGGGCTTTGCGCTTCGAGCAGCGGGGGTCGAGCTCGGTTCGCTCGACCCTTCTGACCCATCGGTTCTGGTACCGATGGCGCGACTGCGCGAAGAGGCCAAGCAGGCCAAGGAGGCCCTCAGCTCCGACACCTCGACGCACCTTCTGGTCGATGTTGCCGGCGTGAACCTGCAGGTGCGGCTGACTCGTTCAGAGTTCGAAGACATCGCCAGGCCTGCCATCCGTGACACGGTTATGTCCCTGCGTCAGGCAGTGCACGACGCCGGTCTGACCTTCGAAGACCTGTCGTCGATCCTGCTGGTCGGAGGGTCCAGTCGCGTGCCCTTGGTCGGCGAGATCGTCGCCTCCGAAACCGGGGTGCCGATAACCGCCGACGCCCATTCGAAGAATGCAGTGGCACTGGGCGCGGCCGTGTTGGCATTCGAAGAGCTGGAACATCGGGGTCGTCCAGCCGAGGCTATGGCCGTAGACCTGGTGGCCGCGCCCGAACCCGTCGGGGCCGAGCCACAACAAGAACCCAACCCCGAGCCAACGGTCGCTCTGCCCGACGAAGGGCCAACACACATCAGCACGAGCACGGGCGCGTCCCCGGGTCAGGGCCGCAGCCGGATGCCGCTGATCGCTGTTGGTGCGCTGGTGGCCATCGCCGCCATCGTTTTCATCGCCATCTTTGCTCTGGGCGGGGGTGATGGTGACGGCGGTTCTGATACCACGACCACAACGGCTTCGGCGGTGCCCGCCACCACCTCGCCAGACACAGCGCCCACTACGGCGGCACCGGCCGACACTTCGTCTTCGACCGTGCCTGACGATGTGGCAACCGTGGCTCCGGGACGCACTGACGATTGGGTCGCAGGGGTTCTGGCCGATCCGGCGCGGACCAACGGCTTCGCCCAGTCGGGTCCGGTCGCCCAGCCGGCGGTGCTGTGGCGCTCGTCAGATTCTGTGCCAACCGGGGTGGTCGTCGACCAGGGCGTTCTGTACGCGTCGTTCCAGGACCAGACCGTGCGCGCCGTCGATTTGACCACCGGCGACGACATCTGGGTGCGCGAAACCAGCTTTGGTGGGCGAACCCCCACGCTCAGCCAGGACGCTGTGTTCTACGTCGACGGATTCGACATCGTCGGCGTCGACCGCGACACCGGATCGCAGGAGCTGTACCGGCTGGTTCTCGACCCCGATTCCGACACGGCGGCATCGCCCGAGTCGCCGACGATCTTCCAGGGCACCTTGTACGCAACCTACCTGTACCTCGAAGGCGACACCTGGACCAACACCGTTGTTGCCGTCGATCTCGACAGCGGCGAGACGGTGTGGACATGGTCGCAGGATGCGCAGCGCTCGCTGCTTCCGGTGATGGTCACGCCAGACGCTGTGGTGCTGGTCGCCGAGTTCAAGGTCACGGTGCTGGATCGTTTGTCTGGATCCGAACGCTGGACCCTCGACCTGCCAGGCGACATTTCCCCTAATCAGGCCATGGTTGTCGATGGCGACCTGATCACCCGCGACACCCGAATGAGGCGCTACGACCTCCAGACCGGTGATCAGCTCTGGTCTAACCCAGATTCAGACCTCAACATGGCCTCGGCCGCCGGGTTGGTGTTTACCCATTCTCTCGACACCCGGGCGCTCGACGCCGGAAGCGGAGACCTCGTCTGGTCTACCGGGTGGGACGGTCCGCTGATCTCGGGTGTCATCGCAGTCGGGGGCGACACCGTGTACAGCCACGGCGGTTCCAACGGCGGACTGGCTGCTTTCGATCTCGCCAGCGGCGCCCGGTTGTGGCAGCTGGTCGACGAAGAAGGGTTCCAACCTGGTCTTCAACTGGTGCCCCACGACGGGCATCTGATCGCTCTGGACATGC
>JAGQSP010000011.1 GCA_020439485.1 Acidimicrobiales bacterium
AAGTCGTCGTGGTCGAGCCACCGGGTGTGGTGGTGGTCGTCGTGCTCGTCGTTGTAGTGGTGGTGGCGCCTCCACCGGTCTGGATCGTCTCGTTCAGGGTGTCGTCGACGATGCCGACCACCGCCTGAACAGCACCCGCATCGAGTGGACTGCCATTGACCTCGTTGCCACCGGTGACGGTAACCGTGTTCGAGACCGACTCTCCGGCCGACCCCACCACCAACAACTCGAGATCGACGTTGGCCGTCAACCCCACCGGAATCAGGCCCAGATGGATACACACAACATCGCCGTTGGACGGGCCGCACGACCAGCCATCTCCGCTGAACGAGTCATAGGCCAGACCCACCGGCAGATCGTCGACCAGTGTGACACCACCCGATGTAGGCGAGGGTCCGACGTTGGTGACGCCCATGCGATAGGTCACCAGCGAGCCGGCGACCAGGTCGTCGAGCCTGGTCATGGTCACATCCAGCTCGGCGAACGGTACCGGCGCGTTGTCGGTATCGGTGTTGTTGGTAGGGACTGCGTCGGACGAGCTGGCCTGCACCGAAACCTGAACGTTCGCCGTCGGTACCGCGTTGGCGGTGATACCGACCTCGAGATCGAACGAGGTGCTCGTCGAGTCGGCCATGGCACCGTCTAGATAGTCACAATCGACCAGGTGGTCGTTTGGGGCGGCTTGTGGGGTGCAGCTCCACGAAGCCGAGCCAGTTCCGGAGACTCCCGAATATGAGGCACCGTCGGGAAGCTGTACCGACACCGTCAACGGTGCGTTTGCGTTGCCCGGACCCAGGTTGTCGACATCGATAGTCCACTTGTTGGTCTCACCCAACCGGAAGTCTTCGGCGCTCGAAACGGCAACGCGCACGTCTGCCGAATCGCGGAACCCGAAGTCGACATCGGTGCGATCCTGACCCGCCGTCAGCGAGATGTTCGCAGTGCCGTCGTGTGCCTCGTCGACGTCGTAGGTAGGCACCAGGCCGTTGCCGCTTGCCGTGGGCACCGACACCGAAAGGAATCCGGCCGGGAGCCCGTCGATCGAATAGATGCCCGATCCGTTGGTGACAGCGCTCCACGTGTGCGGATTGGCCTGCAGGTCATACCAGACAACCTCGACGGTCATCGATGCGATGCCGCTCTCGCTGGGGTCTTTCACCCCATCACCATCGAGGTCGTACCAGACCAGGTCGGCGATGCTCGCGCCACCGGTCCAGGCAAAATCGACCGCGTAGTTGATCGTCTCGTCGGCCAGCGTTCCCCCGTCGTCGATCAAGGCCACCGTGGCCGTGTTGTCGAAGCCCCCGTCGGGGTCGAGGGTGCCCACCAGACCCGTGGGCAATGTGAGGCTGTCGATGTCGACGGTCACGTTGCCTTCGGGAAGGCCCTGGACCACCCAGAATCCGTTCTCGTCGGTGGTCGTGGTGACCACATAGTCGGTGCCCCCGTTTGCACCGGGCCAGGTCACGGTGACGTCGACGCCTTCCAGCAAGATGTCTTCGACGGCCGGGGCCGCCGCTCCGTCGCCGTCGATGTCGAACCACAGCGTGTCGCCGACCTCGCCCTGGCCCAGGTAGCCAAAGTCGAGGGCTAGGTTGGTCGGTGACCCGGCTGTCAGCGTCACCTCGGCGCTGTGTGGAGTGCCGATGGGGCCCGACAGCACCGAGTCGTCGAAGTCGTGGGTGGGTGTGACGTTGCCAGGCAGGGTCAAAGCGTCGACGGTGACCGTGATCGGAACGTCGAACGCCAGCGAACCCACCGACCACAAGCCGTCGGCGTCTGTGGTTGTCGACGCCGTTTGAGGCGAGCCATCGTTCCAGGCCAGATCTACGGTGACACCAGCCAAGCCGACCTCACCGATGTCGAACACTCCGTCGAAGTCTGCGTCGAGCCAGACCCTGTCCCCCAGCACGCCCGTGCTCTGGGCCGACAGGTCGGCGGCCGCGGCTGGGTTGGCCAGCATCGAAACGACGATGGCACCGAGCGACCCCAGCAGGGCCAACCGGATTCCGCGTTCTCGCAATGTCTGCCGCTGAGTCATGGGTTCGGTTCCGTTCGACGAACACTCGTAACGGCCACCCATCGGCACTATCGGGCTCGAAATCAACCCGTTCGAAGGGTTGCTGGCAACGTGCCGAGGGTTCAACTAGGATTCACGAGTCCGCTGAGCCGACCACCCGAGGATCACCACCGATGGCCGAAGACGACGACTTCATTCTGCTGTTCGCCGGCACCGTGGCGATCGTGGTCGCCGTGGTCATTTCCAGCCTCGTGGCCCTGGCGATCGCCATCTGAAAGCGCCCCCTGGGGCTCCGTTTTTGTAACGAGTTGTCGACGCCGTTGCCTTGAGCCGGCACCACTTGCCTCCGATCGGAGAGCATGGCATCGGCCCGCGACCTCTTTTGTGCACTTCGGGCGACACTTGTCGTCGCGCTCATAGCAGCGGTATCGATCGCAGCGGTCCCTGCACCGGCATCTGCGGCCCAGCTCGTAGACCTGAGGTTCGACGACACGACCCCGGGGGTGCTGGTGGTCGAGTGGACTATCGACGACGCTGCTCGATCGACCCTGTTGTGGGGTACCGACACGACCTACGGACGGGCTGCGGTGAAGGCCACGCCGGCCACTACCCACCGGGTCGAAATAATCGACGCCGAATGTGGCACTACCTACCACTTTGCGGTGGTGATGGTGGGCCCAGACGCGGTCGTCACCAATAGCGCCGGCCACGCCCACGTCACACCCGAATGTGAACCCCCGGGCGACCCGGCGCCAGGCATGGGTGTGCCCGAGGTCGAAGTGGGACGCGACACAGCGATCGTCACTTGGCGGTCGGCAGCCCCCGGGTTCGGGTCGATCGTGTACGGCCGCGAACTGCCCTACGACTCGGTCGTGACCGAGCCAGGTGAGTTGGCGGTCGATGTACACCGGGTGAAGCTCGAAGGGCTTCAGTGCTCGACCTCGTATCACTTCGCAGCCATTACCCGAACGGTCGATGGCCTGTTCGAATCCTCCGACGACAACGTGCTGACCACCACGGCATGCCAGACGTTCATCTCCGACGTGGGGGTCGACGTCGGATCCACCACGGCGACGTTGTCGTGGACGACCGCAGCGTTCGCCGACTCGTGGGTCGACGTCGAGGCGGTGGGCACCTTCGATACGGTTGCGGGCACCACACACCGGGTCGATCTGACAGACCTTTCTTGCGCCACCGACTATCGATACGTCCTCGGGGCAACAGACCCGCTCGGTGCCGAGTTCTCGGTATCGGGCGAGTTCTCGACGCCCGCGTGCGATCAGACCGACCCCATCCCCGGCCTGCCCGGCCAGGACGCGACACCCAACAATCCGACACCGGCCATTGCCGATCCAGTGGTAGAGCTGGGAGAGACGAGCCTGGCCGTCTCGTGGACCACAGACGTCGTCACCGGCGGCCAGGTGGCGTGGGCGCTGATCCGCGACCCGGCCGGCGTCGAACCCGCCCGGACGGTGTTGGCGACCCCTGACGCGGGTGTCGCCCACCGCGTCGACATCTACGAACTGGAATGTGGCACCGACTACTCGCTGCGCATCGAGGTGATCTCGGCGACGGGGGCCAGGGTCGAGCAGCCGCTGGAGGCATCCACGCTTGCATGCGGCTCGGGTATCGAGATCGATCCCCCGACCACCACCGACCCTGAAGAACCCGCAACTCCCCCGCTGCGAGTCATCCACGAGAAGGTCGCCGACGTATCGAAGACTTCCGCGACGCTGGTTTGGGTGACCGACCTTCCGGGAACCGGAGTTGTCCGCTTCGACAGTGTCGAGGCCGCCAACGATGGCCTCGACCGACAGGTGTCCAGCTCGGTGCCTGGCGTCAGCCAGCGGCTGGTGCTGAACGATCTCCAGTGCGGAACCAGCTATCTCTATTCGATCTCGGCCATCTCCGCCGCGGGCGTGACAACCGATGCACAGCCGGGCGAGTTCCGCACCAACAACTGCGAAGGCGCCGACCTGATCGACATCGACGTGCGGCCAAGTGACACTGCCGTGGTCGTGGCCTGGAAAACCGACGTGCGAGCCGACTCGTTGGTGATCTTCGGCGTCGACCGAACCTACGGCGCAGCGGTGTACTCGCCGGCCCGGACGACCGACCACCAGATGGTTCTCAACGGTCTGCGCTGCGACACGACCTACCACCTGAGAGTCATGTCCAATACCGGCTCTGGTGCGGCGACATACAGCGCCGACATGTCTACGACTACCCAGCCCTGCCGGTCCGATCCCACCGATCCGGGGCCCGGCCCCATAGACCCCACCGACCCAGGGCCAGGCCCCACAGACCCGGGACCCGACCCCGCAGACCCAGGGCCGGACCCCACCGACCCCGGAACCGACCCAGGGCCGGACCCCACCGATCCCGGACCCGACCCCACAGACCCGGGCCCGGCGACGCCGCTGGCGTTGACCGACGTCGAGGTCACGGCGGGCTTGGTGACGGCCACGGTTTCGTGGATCACCGACAAGCCATCGATCGGCGCAGCCGAATACGGCCTCAGCACCGCCTACGGCAGCCGCGTCGACTCGACCGACCAGGCCATGCGTCACCTGGTGACCATCGGTGGCCTGAGCTGCTCGACGACGTACCACCTGCGCGTGTTCGCTCGCGCCAGCGATGGCAGCGCAGCTGCCTCGAACGACGTCAGCTTCGGCACACAACCATGCCCGGACGACACCCTGAGGTTCGTGGGCGTCAACGCCGCCACCGACGCCGACCGGGCCGTGGTGCTGGTCACTACCTCTGTCGAGGCGGCGGTGCGGGTCAGATGGGGTGAGGGGTCGAGCCTCACCAACGCCATCGGGCCGACCCAGCCAGCGCTGGTGCACAGCATCGAGCTGGAGAACCTGGCCTGCGGGACCACCTATGGCTATCAGGTCGAAGCAACCACCGCAGATCGGTTCGCGAACACGACAAGGCTCGAGTTCACAACCCCACAGTGCCGCGCCAGTGGGTAGTCTCGGGTCGGTGGAAGCACAGGCCTACGCAGCCCCCAATCCTGCGCCCAGTCCAGACGTCAAGCCCGGCAAGTTCTGGTACTGGATTGCCGGAGCGCTGGGGCTGGCCGCGCTGGTTTTCGGCGCCCTGGGTGTGGCCAACATCGTCGGCCTCTTCTCCAACATCGAGCGCTTCACCAGCCCCCAGGTGTTGACCGTCACCACCGACCGGCCGGTCACGCGCACGGTGTTCACCGACACCCGATCGGCCAACGTCGACATCACGATCGTGCGTCTCGACGGTGGATCTACCCAACCGAGGGTGTTCTCCGCGGGCAGCGACTTCGAGTTCGAGGTCAACGGCGTGCCCTGGTACCGGGTTGCCGAGGTCAGGTTCCCCGACGCCGGAACCTTCGAAATGAGCGCAACACCCGTCGGCGCCGAGTTCGCCCTGGTGCCCGAGTTCGAACCCTTCTTCGTGCGGATCGGCGCCTGGTTCGGGGGCGCCGGCCTGGCGGCGGCCGCGGGCCTGGTGGTGCTGATAGTCACCCTCGTCAGGCGTAGGCGCGCCAAGCGCAGACTCGAGCCTCCTATGGCCTCGTGGGGGCAACCGCCCGCCCCCGGCGGATGGCAAGCTCCGCCCCCGGCCGCACAAGACGGGTGGCAGCCACCGCCGCCTCCGCCGGCTTGGCCCGCGCCATCCCAGGCTCCAACTCCGCAAGGCGCTCAGCAGCCAGCGCCCGCCCCACAACCCGAACCCGAGCCCGAACCCCAGGGACCTCCACCCAAGTCGTCGTCGTTCGACCCGTTCGCTCCGCCGCCGGCTCCGCGACCGCCCGACCCAACGCCGCCGTACAACCCCATCATCAATCCTCCGGAAGACTCGGGGCCGGTTTCGAAGGGTTGATCGAGGGGCCCGTCGGCTCAGTCCCCGAACCTGCTCCTGCAATCGGGTACCGGAGCCACCGCAATCCGCCCGCCACACGACGCCCCCACGAGGCTGGCGTCAGAAGTGTTCGGCGCCGCGGCGATCAGCAGGTCGCAAGCGACCATGTCGCCCTCGCTGCATTCGTCGGACACCCTGCCGAGGCCCTCCGACGACGCCAAGATGAGGCCATCTGGCCCCAACTCGAGCCCCTCCGAGCACAAGCGCTCTGGCGAGCGTGCCTGGCCATCGGCGCCACATGCGACCGCGATCTGTCGGTACTCGCCAGGTCGGAAGGCCCTGAACCACAGCAGGTCACAGCCGAACATGCGACCTTTTCGGCAGTCGCTCGCCAGAGCGTCCAGCGAGGCATCGTCGCCGATCTGGGCCGCAAACCCGTCGAACGCGACGTCGAGATCATCGGCGAGGCAGTTCCCGATCGCTTCACCCATCACCTGGTCGGCCTCGTCGGATCGGCCCACCGCCAACACCCGTGCCGGGTCGGCCGCATTGACAAAGACGTAGGAGGCCACACATCGAGCACCCGGCCGGTCGACCTCGAAGCCCATCACCGCCGACAGCTGAGCCGCCACCTCGTCTTGGAACCATTGCTGATCCACCAGCGAGGGAACACAGTTGCGGGTCGCCTCGAACACCGCCACCCGGGCCTCGTCGCCATCCGGGCCGATCTCGCTGAGGGCGGCCTCTCTGGTCGAATCCTCGATGATCGAGTCGAAGCACGACCGTTCCTCGGGCAACAAGAATCGGTACGCGGTGACGCCGCCAGGGTCGGCCCCTTGGTCGATCGCCGCCTGTCGCCTCGCCTCTGAGCTGACCGGGTCTACGTCGTCGGGCCCGCAGGCACCGGCCACGACTGCCAACGCCAGTACAGCCGCGCGAACCATCAGTCGCGCCCGCATCGAGCCCGCCGGGGCGCGATTGTTCCGACCGCCAGAACCCACCGCCTCGACCGCGCAACAGGGCTGATACAAAACGACTCTCTCCTTTGCTCAGAGGCTACGATCTTCATCCCGGATATCCGGGTCCGAGCCCACTAACCACGGAGATGTTCTGCGGATGGCGCGTGTAACCATCTATCACAACCCCAATTGAGGCTCTTCGAAGAATGCCTTGGCGGTCGCCGAGGCGAAGGGTTTGACCGAGGGCGAAGACTACGAAGTCGTCCTGTACATGAAGACACCACCAGATCGCGAGGCCCTCGAGCACATAGTCGAGGTTCTGGAGGACCCCGTCGAGGACCTGGTTCGCAAGGATTCCAGATTCAAGAAGCTCGAGCTCGACGAACAGGACTACGTCTCGAACCCGCAGGCAGTCGTCGACCTGCTGGTCGACGAGAAGGCGTTGCTTCAGCGGCCGCTGCTTGTCAGCGAGGGCCGCGCCATCATCGGTCGCCCCAAGGATCGCGTCGGCGACTTCCTCGACGCCTGAGCCGCTCAGACGGCCTCGGGCCCAACAGTTCAACATGACCCAGGCAACCTCGCGCGCCCCC
>JAGQSP010000012.1 GCA_020439485.1 Acidimicrobiales bacterium
CGATGGGCCGACACGATCTTCGTCTCGTAGCCCACCTGGAGTTCGTCTAGCACCGCGGCGGCCTCACGCATGGTGGGCCAGTCGGACTGGCTGCCCATGATGATGCCTACCTTGACGTCGCTCATGCCTGTTCCGATCGCTGGTGCCCCCGCCACTATAGGGCGCCCGAAAACGCCGACAGCTGGGCCGCTTCACGCGGCCCAGCTGTCTGGATGACGAATGGAGGGTGACTGGTGTCTAGTAGATCTCGAACAGCCCGGCAGCGCCCTGGCCGCCACCGATGCACATGGTGACGACGCCCCACTTGGCGCCCCGACGCTTGCCCTCTTGCAGGAGGTGTCCGGTGCAGCGGGTGCCGGTCATGCCGAATGGGTGACCGATGGCGATGGAGCCGCCGTTGACGTTGTACTTCTCGGGGTCGATGCCCAGCTGGTCACGGCTGTAGAGGCACTGCGACGCAAACGCCTCGTTGAGCTCCCAGATGTCGATGTCGTCGACCGTCAGGCCGTGGCGAGCCAGCAGCCGTGGCACCGCGTAGATCGGGCCAATGCCCATCTCGTCGGGTTCGCAGCCGGCGATGGCGAAGCCCTTGAAGGCGCCCATGGGCTCGAGCCCACGGCGAGAGGCCTCCTCGTCTGACATCAACACCACGGCGGCAGCGCCGTCGGAGAGCTGGCTGGCGTTGCCCGCGGTGATGTAGTTGCCCTCACCACGTACCGGCTGCAGCTGCGACAGGCCCTCGAGGGTGGTCGACGGGCGGTTGCACTCGTCGCGCTCGACGACGTAGTCGACGATCGACTCTTCGCCGGTCTCGCGGTTGACGAGGCGCATCTTGGTTTCCATGGGCACGATCTCGTCGGCGAACAGGTCGTTCTCCTGGGCCCTGGCCATGCGCATCTGCGACTCGAACGAGTACTCGTCCTGGTATTCACGCGAAACGCCGTAGCGCTCGGCGACGATGTCGGCGGTCTCGATCATGGCCATGTAGATGGCGGGGTACATCTCGGTGAGGGCCGGATCCATGTTGATGCTGCCGCCGAAACCCGGGCTGGGAATCGAGATCGACTCGACACCTGCGCCGACCGCGACATCGACACCGTCGTTCTTGATGTGGTTGGCGGCGATGGCGATGGAGTTGAGACCAGACGAGCAGTGACGCTGGATGGTGTTGCCGCCCGTGGTGACGGGCAGGCCGGCCAACAAGCTGGCGAGGCGGCCGAGGTTGCCGGCACCGTGAGCGCCGTTGCCCAGGGCAACGTCCTCGACGGCTTCTGGCTCGACGCCGGCCTTGGCTACCGCATGCTTGATGGCGTGTGCTGCCATCGACATAGCGGGGGTGATGTTGAATCCGCCTCGGCCGGCTTTGGCCAGACCGGTGCGGGCATAGGAGACGATTACGGCTTCACGCATGGGCCAAACCGTACATGTCGGGCGAGGGTGGGGGAGAATCGGCCCCGGGTTCAGCCCAGCACGGTGCCGGTCGAGTCGGCGTTGACGGCGCGGTTGCGCGAGAACGCGGACATGTCGATGGTGTCGCCGGTGAACCTGGCCCGGACCTGCAGCGGTGACGTGTCGTGGTCGTGGCCGCCACCCACAGCGGTGATCAGCTCGGCCATCAGATTTGACGCCACACAAGCGTTCTTGAACTGGTTGCCGCTGGTGCCCATGGCCACGAAGAAGCCGTCGAGGTCGGTCCGGTCGTACACCGGCCCCCAGTCGGTCGACACGTCGTAGGCCTCGGCAACGCCCATGCGCTGGTGCGGAACTCCGAAGTTGGGGATGCGCTTGGCGAGGCGCATCATCTGGCGGTTCCAGATGGGCTCGGTGATCTCGCGGTTCATGGTGTCGAGATCGTCGACCCATTCGTGGCCGTCGCACTCGGGGTCGGCCGAGCCGACGAAGATCGTGTTGGCGCCGTCGGGCCGGAAGTACATGCCCTGGTCGAGGTCGGCGAAGATCGCCCCGTCTGCGTCGAAGTCGATCTCCTTGGGTGCCGGTGCCACGTGAGCCTCGTGGCGCATCGGCCGGGTGGTGATGGCCATCGAGCCGTCGAGGCCCGCCATCTTCACCAAACCCGACGACCAGGGCCCACCTACGGCCACGACAGCGCCGGCCTCGACCGTGGTGCCGTCGGACAACTCGACGCCCGTGGCCCTGGATCCGTCAAGGGTGGTGACCAACCCGGTGACCCTGCGGTTGAAGACGAACGTCGCGCCCTTGGCCACAGCCGCGGCGTGAAGGTTCTGCGCCGCCAGCTGGGGCCCTTTCACGTAACCGGCGTCTGGTGTGTAGAGGCCACCCTTGTGCGACCCGAGGGGCGGGTTCCAGAAGCGCTCGTCGTCGATCGGGCACGGGCCGCCGTAGTCGTCGAGCGACAGGAAGGGGAAGCGGTCGGCGACCTGCTGGGCATCCCAGTCTTCGAATGGAACGTTGGCTTCGGTCAACACCCTGACGTATAGCTCGTGCAGCTCGTCGATGTGGCGCAGGAACAGCTTGCCCGTGGTGACCTTGCGGGCAACCTCGCCGTCGACATCGGTTTCGAGATAGTCGGCGAAGTTCTCCCAGTACTGGTTTCCCTCCCAGGCCAGCCGTGCGGCCGCGACGGTCGAGTAGTTGAAGCGAAGTATCGCCCCCGACGCCGAAGTGGAGCCCATGCCCGGGGCCGAGTTCATGTCTACACACACGACTTCGAGGCCCCTGCGGGCCAGTTCGAAGGTGATACCGCATCCGAAGATGCCTGCGCCGATGACGACCGCATCTGGAGAGTTGCCCATGGTGCCGACCCTACCGCTTGGCGTTGTGGCCTGGTTTGAATCGCAGCTCGCGAGGCGGGATCATCGTCGGGTGACAGAACCCGAACCCTTGGCCGACCCCGTGCTGGACGCGGCCCGCATCGCGGCCGCCGACCGCATGCGCGACGTATCGCACGCCCTGATGGGTCATCACCAGGACGTCGCCAACCTCGACAAGCTGGTGAACATGCTGGACGAGGTCTTGCCAGACCTCCGATCGGGCCCAAAGAACATCAGGTCACTCGACCGGTGGTCGCAGGACAGGCGGGCCCAGGAGCTGCCGGACGACGAAGCGGCGTTCCCCCTGCACCTCGACCGCCCGGTTTCGGGAGCAGGCAATCCGTGGAGCATCCCGCTGTCGGTGGTCCGCAAGGGCGACCGGGCGGTCACGACGGTTTCGTTGCGCGAAGCGTTCGAAGGTGCACCCGGGCGCAGCCACGGGGGAGTGGTCACGGCAATCTTCGACGATCTGTGCGGATACGTGCTGACCATGCTGCAGACCATGGCCTTCACCGCGTGGATACGGGTCGAGTTTCGCCACGGCACGCCCCTGGGACACCCCATCACGTTCAGCGCCTGGCTCGAGCGCCAGGAGGGGCGCAAGCTGTTCATCGAGGGCGAATGCACCGACGGCACGCGACCCGATGGCGACAACGTGTTGACCCACTGTCACGCCCTCTTCGTGATTCCTCCAGGGATGGAGGCCCCCGCCGGGCTGGGCGAGGCGTAGGCTGCGCGACCTATGACCTGGTGGCAGGCACTGCTTCTGGTCGGCGGCGGAGTGGTCGCCGGCATGATCAACGCCGTCGCCGGCGGCGGCTCGACGCTGACCGTTCCCTTGTTGGTGCTGGCCGGCGTTCCAGGCAACAGCGCCAACGGCTCGAATCGCGTTGGCATCCTGGCCCAGAACGCGGCGTCGGCCACCTCGTTCAAGCGGTTGGGAGTCGACGGGGTGGCGCACGCGGCGCCGGTTCTGTTGCCGGTGGTGGCGGGCTCGTTGACCGGTTCGTACCTGATCAGCCAGCTGACCGACGAGACGTTCGAGACGGCGTTCGGCTTGTTGATGGTGCCGCTGATAATCCTGTCGGTCCGCAAACCGAAGTTCCGCACCGAGGGCGTCACCCACTGGAGCAAGCCGGTGACCCTGGCCGTGTTCTTCGGCATCGGTTGTTATGGCGGCGCCGTGCAGGCCGGTGTGGGCCTGGTGATGCTGGCCGCACTCACCAGGGCCGGGTTCGATCTGGTCACGGCCAACAGCGTCAAGGTGTTGATAAACGTGGTTCTGACCGCGGTGGCGCTGCCCGTGTTCATCATCCAGGGAAAGGTCGACTGGATTCCGGCGCTGACGTTGGCGGTAGGTCTGACCATCGGTGGCTGGTTGGGGGCCCACGCAGCGGTCAGGGGCGGCGAGAAGCTGATACGGATGGTGATGGTTGCCGCCGCCATCGCCCTCGCTGCCAAGCTGCTGGGCCTGTTCGGCTAACGCATCCGCCCCACGAGTGACCTCCACCCTCGCCGTCGAACCCGCCAGACGGGTCGTGGCCGCCTCGATCATGTCGACGATCTCGGCGGTGTTCCCGGGGTTCCTGGTGGGCGCTCTGGCGGTGCAGGTTCGGGCCGAATTCGACGTCTCTGAGGCCATCTACGGATGGGGATTGGGGAGCTTCTTCCTGGCCTCGACCCTGGGTTCGGTGGCGCTCGGCGAAATCGCTCAACGCATCGGGGCTCGGCGCCAGATCGTTGCGGCCCTGGTCACCTCGGCGCTGGCCCAGCTCGGCATAGCCGCGGTCGCCGACTCGTTCGTTGCAATCGTGGCCTTCCTGGTCGTGGCAGGGGTCTGCAATGCGGCGAACCAAACCGCCGTGAACCTGTTTCTCGCTCAGGCTCGGCTGCCGCGCCTGGGTCTGGCCGTGGCGCTGAAACAGTCGGGGATGCCCACGGCTTCGCTGCTGTGCGGTCTGATGGTGCCTGCGTTGGCGCTGACCGTCGGTTGGCGCTGGGCCTACGTGTTCGGTGCAGGGGTTGCGGCCGTGTCGACGCTGCTGGTGTTGAGCGCACCCGATCCGCAGCGGGGGGCACGCCGCCGCCTGGTGCCCGCAAGCCCCACCCGGATATTGGTGATCGCTGCGGTGACAGGAACCTGCTTGTCGTTCGCCGCTGGAGCGACGAACTCGTGGCTGGTCAGCTCGGGTGTCGAAGCGGGCATGAGCGAAGGCGCAGCCGGCTTGCTGTTGAGCTTTGGGGCGCTGGCGGGCATCAGCATGCGGCTGTTTTTCGGGTTCCGGCTCGATTCGATGTCGGCGTCACCGTTTCGGGCCGGCGCGATTTTGGCCCTCATCGGCTCGTTGGGTCTGGCCTCGCTGTCGTTCGGAGTACCGGCCATTCACGTGGTGGCCACGCTCGTGGCGTTCGGCAGCGGCTGGGTGTGGCCCATCTTCACCAACTACGGCATCGTCAGGGCCAACGGGGCGGCCGCGGCGGCCGCCACCGGGATAACACAGATGGGTGTGTACGTCGGCGTGTTCAGCGCTCCGCTGGTGACAGGCTGGATCATCGACCATCACGGGTATCGCCCCATGTGGCTCGTGGTGGCCGCTCTCACCGTGGTGGGCTCGGTTCTGGCGCTGTCTATCCAGAACGAGTTCTGAACCGCCGGTGTGGTGGGTTAGGTTCGGGGGATGGATTCGTTCGAAGCATTCCTCGTCGGCAAGATCGACGACCAGTGGACCCGCCGGGTCGAGCAGATCACCGTCGACGACCTTCCCGCCGGTGACGTTCTGATCGAGGTCGAGTACTCGGGCATCAACTACAAGGACGGCCTGGCTTCCAGCGAAGCCGGCCGGGTGGCCCGGGTCGATCCGCTGATTCCGGGAATCGACCTGGCGGGCACCGTCGTCGCCGACGGCGGCGGTTTTTCGGCGGGCGACAAGGTGATCGCCCACGGTTACGACATCGGCGTCGCTCACCACGGTGGCTATGCCCGCTATGCCCGCGTTCCGGCCGGCTGGGTCGTGCCGATGCCAGAGGGCCTCGACTCGATGCAGGCCATGCTGGTGGGCACCGCCGGCTACACGGCCGCCCTGTCGGTCGAGGCGCTCGAAAACCACGGCCTGCGCGCCGGCGACGGGCCCGTGCTGGTGACCGGTGCCACGGGCGGCGTCGGCTCGATGGCCGTGGGAATGCTCGCAAAGCGTGGCTATGAGATCGTCGCCAGCACCGGCAAGGCCGACAAGGCCGATTGGCTCAAGGCGTTGGGGGCTTCCGAGGTCATCGATCGGTCGGAGACGTCGGCAGAGTCCAAGCGCCCGCTCGAGTCCGAAAGGTGGGCCGGCTGCGTCGACTGTGTGGGCGGCACCACGCTGGAGTTCGCGCTTCGCACCGCGCGCTATGGGTCGACCGTGGCCGCGTCGGGCCTCACCGGAGGGCCCGGCCTGTCCACCACGGTGATGCCCTTCATCCTTCGCGGGGTGACGCTGGCGGGCATCGACAGCGTCAACAACCCCATCGACCAGCGCATCGCGGTCTGGAAGCGCATTGCCACCGACATGAGGCCGACACAACTCGACGAGGGCGACGCGCCGACTGTGGTCGGATTTGCCGACCTGCCGGCCGAGCTCGATCGCATCCTGGCCGGTGGCATGGTGGGCCGCACCCTCGTCAGCCCGACCTCCTGAGTTCAGGCCTCGTCGCGGATCACCTGCACACCAGCTGGGTCGACCAGGCCACCGAACTTGATCTTGTTGTGGCTGTGCCCCACGTGGTGCAGCCCGAACGCGGACTGAATTGCGGTGTACATACCCATGGCTTCCTGGGAGTTGTTCACCGAC
>JAGQSP010000776.1 GCA_020439485.1 Acidimicrobiales bacterium
TCCATGGCCGCCTGGTGCGCGGCCGAGTCCTCGACCGTTTCGAACCACACGCCGGCCATGTGTTTGCCCGAGTACCACTCGTCGTCTTGTCCGCCCAGGCCCAACACCGATGCGCACTGGGCCCCGACGAGATCGTCGACGGTGACCCCTACGGTCCAGTTGAGCCGCGACGCCATCGAGACGATCTGGTCGGCGGTGTGCACGTCTTTGGGGCGGCGGATGCGATCGATCGCCTCCATCTCCTCGACGGTGCGGAACATCTTCATGCCGATAGGGGTGGTCTTCAGCCGCAACAGCTTGTCGAGACGCGGCAGCAGGTCGGCCCAGTCGACCTTGTCGTCTGATTGGCGCAGGTGCACGGGCTGTTGAGTCATCGTTCCCCCAAATTCGGCTGACGTGTTCGGTACCGACGCTACTCTGCGACGCATGATCATGGATCAGGTACGCACCGAACTGACCGCAGCGATGAAGGCTCGCGACTCGGTGACCGTCGACGCCTTGCGTTCGATCATGGCCGCCGTGAAGGAGGCCGAGGTGTCGGGGGCCACCGCGCGCACCCTGTCCGACGACGAGGTTCAGAAGGTCATCGCATCGCAGGCCAAGCGGCGGGTCGAGGCTGCCGAAGCCTTCGACGGTGGCGGTGCCACAGACCGGGCGGCCAAGGAGCGCGCCGAACTCGAGGTGCTCGAGCGGTTCTTGCCCAAGCAGCTGTCGGCCGCAGAGCTCGAGTCGATCGTCGAGTCGACTATGGCCGAGGGCGGCTTCTCCGATAAGTCGCAGATGGGCCAGGCGATGAAGGCCGTCAATGCCAAGGTCGCCGGTCGTGCCGACGGCCGCACCGTTGCCGAGCTCGTGAAGGCTCGCTTGGCCTAGAAGTCCCAGCCCAGGTGGGGCTGGGGCATCTGCAGGGCGCGATCCAGCGCGGCGGCAAGCTCGGCAGGGCAGCCGATGTGGTCCAGCGCAGCGAGCGTCGAGGTGGGCACCACCCCGAACAGCAAGCGCGACAGCGGCCCAACCGCAGTTGTCAGCGTGGGAAGCGCCGAGTCGGCGCCGGGCTCGGCGAGCGAATCGGCCGACAACTCGACCAGATAGTTGTCGCCGATGCCTGGCCAGCCGACGTCCAAGCGCTCGATGGGGTCGCTGACCGCCAGGTTGAAACGCACCGGTTCGCCTGGCCAGTCGATCGACGATACGACCGCGGCCAGGTCGTTTATCCGCAGCTGCCAGAACGCCTTGGCGCGGTGTGGTTGGACGTTGGTGTCGCGCGCCACCCCGATCTGTCGGATCGGTCCGCGGATCAGGTCCTGCAGCTGGATCTCGGGCGGCTCCATCATGGTGAAGCGGTACAGCTGGTCGCCCAATTCGCGGGCCAAACGCAGCAGTTCGAGCAGTTGCTCGATGGTTTCGTAGGCCACGAAGTAGGGCCGGAAGTGTCGATCGTCCTTGGCGGTGCCGGCCATGAAGTGGGTCAGACGGCCATCGGTGCGATAGCCGAGCGCCCACGCGTTCTTCATCCACCCCAACTCGGCGGCGACGTGGGCCGGCGAGTGCAGGGCGGCAGACCCGTGCGAGCGCAGTCTGCCGCTGAGCGCAGCGTGCATCTCTTCGGCATCATCGACACCCAGGCGCACCGGCCTGCGGTAGGTCACATGGTCCAGCGCCAGCGACGTGGGATCAAAGGTCAGCTCGTGTTCATAGCTGCCGGTGCCGAACCCCAGCCGTTCGTAGAAACCGGTCTCGAACACGCCCAGAACCGACACGGCCGCGCCCGACCGGGCCCCTTCTGCGATGGCTCGGGCCGTCAGTGTTGTGGCCAGGCCCATCTTGCGGCCCACCAAGCTGGTCAGCACGGCGGTGATCGCCGACATCGACAGCTTGGTGCCCGTGTGGAAGATGTCGCCGGGAACGTTTTGGGCCATGGCCTCGGCCGCGCCGTCGATCACCGCCACCTCGGTCATGCCGGTGCCCAACAGCGAGTCGAGCGCGGCGACTTCACCCTCGTCTGACGGGTCTGACCAACCGACTTCTTTCCAGAGACGACCGATCGATTCGCGGTCTTCGGGCTGGTACAGGCGGAACTCGACCATCGGTCCATCGTGGCATTCGCGGAGCCCGAAATGCCGGGAAATAGCCGCGACGGCCGCCGGAGGCTAGATCCGTTCCAGCGCGCCGCCGTCGAACAGGGGCGACACCGACTGGGCCGTATTCATCGCCTGCATCTGGTCGTCGCTGGGGGCTTCGACCGAGCCCTGGGCGGCGGCGATTGCAGCCGGCAACAGGGTGGCGTCGCTGGACGTGTTGAGGAACAGGTCGGGCTGGCCCAGCACATAGCGAACCGACAGGGCTATTGCGTCGGGGTCGGTCAGCGGCTCGTACCAGCTGTAGCGGCGGTCTTCGGGGCGGGGCCAACGGCCGCGTGCGATCGACTTGATGGTCTGCATGGCGACCTGGCGTTCGGTGCAGACCGTGCGCAGCTCGGCAACGTCCGAGCGATAGCCGGGCTCGCCCATCAGTGCGAAGTTGTACGGAAACAGCACGCTGTCGAAGTCGAATCGTTCCAGGCTGCGCAGGTGCATCCCGGCGATGCG
>JAGQSP010000123.1 GCA_020439485.1 Acidimicrobiales bacterium
CGGATCCGTGCCCGGGCAGAGATCGTCGAGGTGCGCAACTCGTCGCAGATCGTCGTGACCGAGATTCCTTACCAGCAGTCGGTCGAGAACATCGAGACCAAGATCGCCGAGGCGGTCGACCGCAAGATCATCGACGGCATCCGGGCGCTTCGAAACGAATCGGCCAAGGGCAAGACACGCTTTGTGATCGAGTTGAAGCGTGATGCGCCGGCCCTGGTTGTTCTCAACAACCTCTACAAGCACACGCCACTGCAGAGCAGCTTCGCCGTCAACATGGTGGCCCTGGTAGATGGCGTACCCCGCACCCTGAACCTGCGATCGGCGTTGGTCGCTTATGTGAACCACCAGATCGAGGTCGTTACACGCCGCACCGAGTACCGCCTCAGGCAGGCCAAGGATCGTGCGCACATTGTCGAAGGCCTCTTGAAGGCGCTCGACCTGATCGACGAGATCATCGCCACAATCCGCGCCAGCGACGATCGTTCGTCTGCCCTGGCGGCACTGCAGCTCGAGCCTTTCGAGTTCAGCGAACGTCAGGCCAACCACATCCTCGACATGCAGTTGGGGCGTCTGACCCGGCTTGGTCGGTCGCAGCTCGAGGAAGAGCTCGAGAAGCTCACCACCAAGATCGCCGAACTGGAGGCGATCTTGGGTGACGACCAACTGCTGCGGACCGTCATCAAGGACGAACTCCAGGCGGTCAAGCAGGCACACGCCATCGCTCGCCGTTCGGAGATCACCTTCGATCCGGGCGACATGGAGGACGAGGATCTCATCGACGACGAGCCGTTGGTCGTGACGATGTCAGACCGCGGCTACATCAAGACGGTCTCGATCGATGCCTTCCGCACCCAGGCCCGGGGGGGACGTGGTGTCCAAAGCGCAAGGCTGAAGGACGAAGATGTCTTGACCCACGTGGTCGCCACCACCGCCCACGCCTACTTGTTGTTCTTCTCGAACAAGGGCAAGGTCTATCGCCTCAAGGCCCATCAGATCCCGATGATGGACCGCACCGCTCGTGGCACTGCTGTGGTGAACCTGCTGCAGTTGGACCCCGACGAGCGTGTTCAAGCCATCATCGACACCCGCGATTACGAAACCCACAAGCACCTGTTGTTTGCTACCCGGGACGGTGTCGTCAAGAAGACACTCCTAACCGAGTACGACAAGTCGCGTGCCGATGGCCTGATAGCGGTGAATCTGCGCGACGGAGACGAGTTGGTCAGCGTGGTGCGCACCACAGGCGACGATGATGTCTTCATGGTCGCGAGCACGGGCCAGACCATCCGCTTCGACGAGAACGAGGTCAGGGCCATGGGTCGGGCCGCCGCAGGTGTTCGCGGAATGCGATTGCGTGGCGACGACTACGTCGTGGCCTGCGACGTCGCACGCCCCGATACATCGTTGTTGATCATCAGCGACGACGGCTTGGGCAAGCGGACACCTCTCGATCGCTACCCCCGCAAGGGACGCGGCACCATGGGTGTCATCGGTATCCGCCTTCGCAATGACGGCGCGCGCGTGGTTGGTGCGCACATGGTGGCCGAGGACGACGAGGTGGTTCTCGTCGCATCCGGCGGCACATTGATCAAGACCCGCGTCGGCGACATCTCGGTTCAAGGTCGAGACGCCTCTGGTGTCAGGGTCATGAACGTGCCAGCTGGTGAAGTGGTCGCAGCGGTGGCCCCAACCCCGGCTCCCGAACCAGATGTCGACGAACCGCCTGAAGAGCAGCCCATCGCCGAGGGCGCCGACCAGCCCGGCGTCGGGGGTGCCGATCAGCCTGGCGTCGGGGGTGCCGATCAGCCCGGCGCTGAAGGTGCCGATCAGTAGAGCTCAGCCACTTCCCCCGTAACAGAAAGTCACAACTCCTGTTAGGGGGAGCTCATGTACACGCGGCCCGAAACGGGCTCGGCGCCTTTGACGATCATGATCGTGCTGGGTGCGGCCTCGATTGTGTTGGCGGCAATGGTCACCTTGGGCCGGCAAGCGCTCGACGCTGCACAGGCGCGCACTGCGGCCGACGCGGCCGCTTTGGCGGCTGCGCTCGATGGGCAATCTGGCGCTTCCGCCTTGGCCCGCACCAACGCTGCGACGCTTGGGTCGTTGGCGGTGGGCGGCACAGATCACACCGCTTCTGTGGTGGTTCAGGGACAGGTTGCAAGGGCCACGGCCAGGCGCGTGTCCTATGGAGATGGTGCGCGTTCGGGGTTGGCCCCGGCGATGCTGGCCGCTCTGGCCCGGGCCGAGGAGCTGATCGGCTCGCCGGTTCCGATCGTGTCGGGCTATCGAAGCCCGGCCGACCAGCAGCGGCTTTGGGACAACCGCGACACCAATCCCTACCCGGTCGCGCGGCCAGGTACCAGTCGCCACGAGCTTGGCTTGGCCATCGATGTGCCGTTGTCGTTTGTACCCACTCTTGCTGCGGTCGCGAGCGCCTCGGGCTTGTGCCACCCACTCCCAGTGGATGATCCCGTACACTTCATCGTGTGCCCGAATCCCCGGTGAACACAGATAGCGCCCACACCGCCACTCAGGCGGCTCACGGTGGCGCCTCTAACTCCCCCGGTGGCGACGACGCGAAGTTCGCCGCGGCCATCGGATTATCGACGCCCGACGGTGATGGCGGCTCGAAGTGGTCGCTGCGCCGAAAGCCTCGGCCCGACACCACCGGACGTCCGCTGGTCACTGCCGAAACCGCTGACGCCGCGGCCGCGGCGATCGGCAGCGGAGCGGCTTTTGACGCCGGTGTTTCTGCCACCGCTGCCACCCAGGTCGGCGCCAGCTCGGCGCGCGTCGACGAGGCCACCGGTCCGATACCGACGATCACTCCTCAACACACGGGCCCCACTCCCGCACAAGCGCCGGCTCGTTCACCCCAGGTTGCCGCTCCGACCCAACGGCCCATCGTGGGTGTCAGCCCGGCGCCTACCAACGAATCGAGTCCCTTGGCCTGGTGGCGGCGCCGTCGGATGCGGGTGCGTCGGGTCCGGCGAACCATTCGTCACATCGATCCCTGGTCGGTGTTCAAGGTCTCGCTGATCTTGTTTGCGTGCGTCTATGTGGCGGCGATGGCCGCCGGCGTATTGCTTTGGAACGCCGCGGTCGACTCGGGCATCATCGAACGGTTCCAGTCCTTCGTCGAGGACGTGGGCGTGTTCGAGACCTTCGTCATCGAGGGCGACACACTGTTTCGTGCTGCATCCATAATCGGTGTCGTCATGGTGGCCGCCGGCGCTGCGCTCAGCGTGGTCCTGACGATCCTGTTCAACCTCATAAGCGACCTCACCGGCGGAGTGCGGGTGACGATTCTCGAGGAAGATCTGGGGCGTCCCGCTCGTCGTTGACGCTTGCGCCCGGGTGCCGCTCGGCTCCAAAAGACGCGGATTCGGGGTTTCACTCGTCCGGTGCGGCGAGTACCATCTTCGCTTCTGCGGGGCTATAGCTCAGTCGGTTAGAGCGCACCCCTGATAAGGGTGAGGTCGCTGGTTCGATTCCAGCTAGCCCCACGTTCCGCAGAATCGCGAGTCCTGCCGCAGCCGGATTCGCCGACAGGAGTGGTAACGGTGATCAGACTCGTTCGCAGAGCGCTGCTCGCGATGGGTGTCGGATCTATCGTGGCAGCGATCCTGCGCCTTCGCGGAAGTGGCGGCGTGCCTCCTCGTCAGGGCGCTTGGCGCGAGCTCAAGCCCTCGGATTCGGACTGAAGGCGTGCAGGTAGCCATCATCGGCGTCGGCAACGTCGGCACCCGCATCGCCCGGCAGTTGTCGTCCAACGACGCCATCGACCAGATCTTGATCTCAGATACCCGAGCAGGCCGCGCCTCCGAGGTGGCTGACGCGATCGGCGAGCCGGTAACGCCAGGCTCGCCCGATGATGCCGACCTCGTAGTGATCGCATCGGCTCCCGGAGACCATCTTCAGGTGGCCAGGCGGGCCCTCGACTTCGGGGCCGACGTGGTGTCGGTTTGTGATTCGGTTGGCGACGCCCGAGGTTTGCGGGGACTAGACGCCGAGGCGCGCGAACTGGGCCGCCACGTGGTGGTCGGGGCCGGAATGGCTCCTGGCTTCTCGGACCTGCTTGCCAAGTATGCGGCGTCGGGGTTCGACCATGTCGACGAGATCCACGTCGCCAAGGCCGGAACCGGCGGACCAGCCTGTGCCCGGCAGCATCACAAGGCGCTCAGCGGTGATGCGGTCGACTGGCGCGACGGAGTATTCGTCGACAGGCGGGGCCGCAGCGGCCGCGAGTTGGTGTTCTTCCCCGAGCCGATCGGCGGGCGCGACTGCTATCGGGCCGCCCTGCCCGATGCTCTGTTGATCGCACCCGAGTTCTCCGGAGTGTCACGGGTTACCGGGCGTATGTCTGCAACTCGCCGAGATCGCCTGACCGCACTGCTGCCGATGATGCGAAGGCCGCACCCCGATGGTGGCCCTGGCGCCATTCGTGTCGAGCTTCGTGGCCGCAGAGACGACCAGTACGCCGTCGAGGTGTTGGGCGCGGTCGACCATCCTTCTGTTGCTGCTGCAATCGTGGCTGCAGTGGCCGTCGACCATGTCGTCGCAGGCACCTGGGGCCGTCCCGGGGCCCGCGGCTTGGCCTCGGTCGACGAGCCCAAGGTTTGGCTCGACGAGCTGTATCGCCGCGGGGTTCGCGCCGCCACGTTCAGCGGGCTCGCCTGACCCGCGATTTATCTCCCTCTGTATCAACACAAAAGGTAAAGACAACACCCGCGCGTGCCGATGGTGTCGTGCGGGCCTGTTCGGCCCGTGACATACAGAAACAGAGGGAGCTGTTGCTGAATGGGCGAGGACAAGGATGTCGTGGCCCGGATAGAGGCGAACCTGCAACTTGTGAAGCACGTTGTGTTTCAAGTGGCGGTGCACTTTCCCCGGCATGTAGAACGCGAAGAGCTCGCTCGTGCGGGCGCACTGGGACTGGTCGAGGCGGCTCAACGCTACGACGCGTCCCGGGGTGTGCCCTTCGAGCGGTTTGCAGCTCAGCGAATCAGAGGAGCCATCCTCGATTCGGTGCGTGCAGCCGACTGGGCGCCTCGTTCGGTACGAAATCTGGCCCGAAAGCTGGAACTTGCTGAACAGCGAATGGCCAACAGGTTGGGTCGACTACCCAACGCAGATGAGTTGGCCGAAGAGCTGGACATGGATCGAGAGAGGCTCGATCGGCTACAGGACCGTGTTCATCGGTCTGTTGTTCTGGCGTTGGACCACTATGTCGCTCCGGACGACGACGAAGAGTTGACTCTCGTCGACGTGTTGGCCGACTCGGTGACCCTGGAGCCAGATGCAGATGTCGAGCTGAGAGAGATGCGCGGGTATCTGCGCGATGCGGTGAAGTTGCTGCCAGAGCGTCACAGGGCGGTGATCGTCGGATACTTCCTGGAAGGTGCGACGTCGCTCGAGTTGGCTCGCTATCTGGGCGTGACCGAGAGCCGGATCAGTCAGTTGAGATCCGAGGCCTTGATCATGTTGCGTGAAGGCATCGAGGCCCAGTACGACGGGACGGTGCAGTCACCCGACGAGGTCAAGGGTCGGGTTGCACGCCGAAAGGCCAAATACGCGACTGCGATCAGCGAGGCCAGCAGTTGGAAGGATCGAGTGGTCGATCTTCCGAGCCACGAGACGCTAGAAGTCGACGTCAGAAGCTGAAGGCCCTGGCCCAGTCGTCGAGTTGTTCGGTGTCACCGAATATCTCGATGTCGGGCTGAATGGGCCTGTTCCAGACGAATAGAACCAGTGATGAAGCACCACCGCGAACAGCGGTGGTGCTTTTCGCGTGTGCCTTCTCGATGTCGATGTGGTCGGGGTGACGCGTGATGACCCATTCGCCGTCGGCGTCGTTGGCGTGAAGGTGAAGCGTGCGACCGCGCTCGTCGGCGAAGGCTTCGGGCGGCTTGCGGGGAACATACACATCGAAGAACTCGTCGATCATGTCGACGGCGTGCTGGGGATCGAAGCCGGCGGCCACACCGATGGCGTTCTCGGCATCCCAGCGGTGCACGGCTGTTTCGGCCGCCATGCGTCTGGGCCAAAAGCGAGCCGGCCGCGGCCCTGCGAAGGTCCAGGTCTGGGCTTGGGGGTCGGTTTGGGCGATTGCGCTGCGAAGTTCGTCGAGACCAGAGCGGACGTAGTCGGCGAGGCTTTGCGAAGCGGGGTCGAAGCTGTGGGTCTGGGGAGATCCGTTGACTAGTTCGTCGCCTCGAAGAGCCGCAGCCGCCATGCGATGAACGCGCGAGGTGTGCGAGATAAGGTCCGAAAGAGACCAGCTACCGCAGGTCGCAACGTTGGCGTCGAGCGGAGCTGTCTGTGCCAGATCGACCAGCCTTGCGGTCTCGGATTCGATGATCGTTGGATAGTCGACGGTCATGGGATCACCTTGTTCGGAACGGACGCGGGTCTACACGGTGGGCTATCAACAAGACCAACACAGCTCCGACGCTCGATGCAACGAGCATCGTCAGCCAATGGATGGCGGGCGGGGCGTCGAGTTCGAAGAACGTGTTGAGCGGCCCGATCGCACTGATGAGGGTGTAGGCGGCGGCCATCGACGAGACCAGCAGGGCGCGACGCTTGTTGATGGGCCTGGCTGCCGCGGCCAGAATCGCTAGACCCACCGACAGCAACACCACGGTGGCGGCGGTACGGGCCTCGGTCAGTGTCGCGTCGCTGCGCCGCACGATTTCGTATGCAGTGAAAGTTGCCACTGCGGCCACGGCACCGGTCGGAACAGCAACCGAGACGATGCGCTTGATGAACCCGGATCGGGCGCGGGTGTCGTTGGGAGCCAACGCCAGAAAGAAACCGGGCACACCGATCGAGAACGTGCCTATCAGGGTCAGATGACGCGGCAGGAACGGAAACGGTGAACCGAACAGGCCCGAGCCCAGCGCCAGCAAGACCGCGTACGCGGCCTTGGCTACGAACAGGGTCGCAACCCGCTCGATGTTGTTGATCACCTTGCGGCCCTCGGACAACACCAGCGGCAGCGTCGAGAACCGATTGTCCAGCAGGGTCAGCTGAGCCACAGACCGGCTGGCTGCCGAGCCCGAGCCCATGGCGATGCCCATGTCGGCGTCTTTCAGGGCCAAGACGTCGTTGACGCCGTCGCCTGTCATGGCCACCACGTGTCCCTGACTCTGCAGCGCCTTGACCATGGCCCGCTTCTGGTGAGGGGTCACGCGACCAAACACCGCGGACGTGGTCAGGATCGTTGCCAGCTGGTCTTCGTCGTCTGGCAGGTCGCGGGCGTCGAAACCGGTCTCGGTTTGGGGAACCCCGGCCCGAGCCGCAACGGCTGCGACCGTGGCGGGATGGTCTCCGGATATGACCCGAAGCGAAATCCCTTGCTCGACGAGGAACCTCAGGATCTCGGGCGCATCGGGCCTGACCTCGTCTTCGAGCAGGACGAGAGCGCGAGCGGTCAGGTCGGATGGGAGCTCGGGTGCGTCGGGGTCGAGAGGCTGGGCGCTGGACGCCAGCATCACCACCCGGCGGCCCGCTTGCGTGTGCTGGGCCAGCCGATCTTCGTCGAAGGTCGTCATGACCATCTCAGGAGCGCCGAGCACCCAGGTGCCGTGGGTTCCGAACGAGGTTGCAGCCCACTTGCGGGCCGAGCTGAACGGAACGACGGCAGTGGCGTCCCAGGTCGGCGCGTCGGGATGCGCCCTGGCTATGGCGGCCAGCGTTGCGTTGGGGTTTGGGTCGGCCGCCGCCAGCGAAGCCAGCGCGCTTTCGATGGTGGGCTCGTCGCCCTCGACTATGTCCAGCGCGCCATAGGCGATCTCGCCGGTTGTGATGGTGCCGGTCTTGTCCAGGCACAACACATCTACACGGGCCAACAATTCGACCGATGCCAACTCCTTGGCCAACGCCTGTCGTTTGGCAAGGGCGAGGATGCCCACGATGAAGGTGATGCTGGTAAGCAAAACCAGACCGTCCGGCACCATCGCCACTGCCGCCGCCACGGTGCCCTGAAGCGCCAGCTGCCACGTTGGTTCGGCGTCTAGCAGGCGCCACAACAACAAGATGCCCACCGGTGGGATGATCACGGTGAGCCACTTGAGGATCAGAGAGATCCCGTTGCGCAGCTCGCTGTTTACCAGAGTGAACCGTTTGGCTTCCTGGGCCAGGCTGTTGGCGTAGCTGCCGGCTCCGATTCGGGTGGCCACGAAGCGGCCCGATCCGGAGGCCACGAAGCTTCCTGACAGGACCTCGTCGCCCTCCGACTTGGAGACGGCATCGGATTCGCCGGTCAGCAGGCTCTCGTCCATGTCGAGCCCCACTGCCTCTATGACCGTGCCGTCGACAACGACTTGGTCGCCCGGGCCCACTACGAGCAGATCGTCCTCGACCACCTCGTCTACCGCGACGTGCAGTTCCTGGCCGTCGCGTACGACCCGGGCCACGGGCGCGTTCAGCAGGGCGAGCTCGTCGAGTGTGCGCTTGGCGCGAATCTCTTGCACGATGCCGATGACCGAGTTCGACACGATGACGCCGGCAAACAGGGCGTCGCCGGGCTTGCCCGCCACCAGGATCAGCACCAACAAGGTGCCCATGATCATGTTGACCGTGGTGAAGATGTTGGCCCGGTAGATCTGGGCGATGGTTCGGCTGGGGCCGTCGAGTGCGACGTTCACTCGCCCCTCGCGCTTGCGCTGTTCGACCTCTTGGGCAGTGAGGCCCGATGAGGCGGGGGTTCTGGCCGAGGACATCAGTTGATCCTAGAAGCCCGTGCCGGTCGAAAGGCGGCTGGCGGCCGAAGGAAGAACCGAGCGACTTTGTAGGGTTTCTGCGGTGATGACCCTGTCGATCTCAAGCGCGTTGCTCTCGTCGATTCCGAGCCCTTCGTCGGGGGTTTTGGACATCGGCCCGATTCCGCTGCGCGCCTATGGCATTTGTATCGGGCTTGGCGTCATCGCCGCAGTGCTGTTGTCTCAGCGTCGGTGGGCCAGCTGCGGCCACGACCCCGACGACATCGCCACCGTGGCTACCTGGGCCGTCCCGGCGGGTGTCGTGGGTGGTCGGCTGTATCACGTGATCACCGACAACCAGCGGTTTCGAGGCCAGTGGCTCGATGCTTTCAAGATCTGGGAAGGCGGCCTTGGCGTGTGGGGGGCCGTTGCTGGTGGAGCCGTCGGTGCCTACGTGGTCGCCAAGCGTCGCGGCTACGACCTCGGAGACCTCTTTTATGCCACCGCGCCGGCGATTCCTTTGGCCCAGGCCATCGGCCGGTTCGGCAACTATTTCAATCAGGAGCTGTTCGGGCGTCCTACCGACGTTCCCTGGGCGCTCGAGATAGACCCCGCACACCGCCCGACCGGATACGAGGCCTTCGAGACGTTCCACCCGACTTTCCTGTACGAGGCCCTGTGGAATCTGGCGGTGGTTGCGGCGGTCATCTGGGTGGTGCCACGAGTGTTGCCCAACCTGAGGCGTGGGTTTCACTTCGCCGCCTACGTGTTCCTGTACACGATCGGCCGGCTCTGGATAGAGCTGATGCGAATCGACTCGGCCAACAAGGTTCTCGGCGTTCGGCTGAATGTGTGGACCAGCATCATCGTCGGCTCCGTCGCAGCGGGGCTGATCTGGTACGGCAACCGCAGTCGAAGCCGCCAGCCCGAGGCTTCCGCGGAATCGGTGACCTAAACCATCGTCGGAGCTAAACCGGCCCTACGGACGGTCGACGGGGTCTGTACCACACAGACGAGGTCGGCTCTGAGGGCCCACCCCGGTCTGCCATGGATCGATGACATCGGCACGGACGCCGAAAGGCAAACAAGTTCGTGTCTGCTCGCAAGAGCAGACGAATCGATGGGATTCGACATGGCTGGAATCGCACTTGGCGATGGTCTGCTCGACATCACCTCATACGCTCTGAACGGTCTGACCCGGCGCGCTGAGGTTCGGGCCAACAACGTGGCCAACAGCGCCACGCCGAACTTCCTCGCGTCCACGGTCGATTTCGAGACGTCCCTGCGGGAAAAGATCGCCGACCGAGATTTCGACGCAATGGCCGAGCGCAGCCATTCGGTTCACCTGGCCGACGGCTTCATCGACGAGCGAGGCAACAGCGTCGATCTCGAGATGGAGACGACCAATCTGGTGCAGGACAACCTGCTGTTCCAGGCGGTCATCAACGGGTTCAACTACAAGGTCGGAATCCTGCGCCGAGCGATGGGTAACAACGCATGAGCGGGCCCTTTGATGCGATCGAGTTCGCCGCGACGGGTGCGTCTATGGCGAGCACATGGATGGACGTTCTGGGCCACAACCTGGCCAACGTCAACACGACCACCCGCACCGGCGAAGAGCCCTTCAGGGCCAAGTATCTGATTGTCAAGGAGAACTCGCGCCGCGAGGGCGTCGACATGGCCGACATCGTGTCTGTAGCCGGCGATGCCCCACTGCGATACGACCCCGACAATCCGCTGGCCGACGAGGATGGATTGGTCCAAGGACCTCTGATCGACGTGGCCGGCCAGATGTCGGACATGATCCTCGCCAGCCGGCACTACCAGCTGAACCTGCAGGTCGTCAGGGCCGCCGAAGAGGCGTACCAGGCGGCGCTGGGTATCGGGAGGCCGTGATGATTCCGTCCGTTTCAGGCATCGGCGGCGCAGCCGTCGGTCGCATGGCTTCTCCGCAGGCCGCGGGTGCGGGCTTCGGAGACGCGCTTCAGGGCGCACTCCAGTCGGTGTCGGACAAGGAACGAGCCGCAGACTCTATGGTCACCGCGCTGGCCGCCGGCGAAGACGTCGAGTTGAGCGATGTGGCGGTGGCCACCACCGAGGCCGCGTTGGCGGTCGAGTTGCTGGTGACGGTGAGAGACCAGGCGGTTTCGGCGTACCAGCAGATTGCGAGCCTGCAGCTGTGATGTTGACCGACCGCGCCCGCGAATCCACTGCGGTTTCTCGCCACCCCATCGAGGTGGTGAGCGATCTGACGCGCAGTGTCGCAGCCGTCGAAACCGTCGACAGGCGCGGTCGCCTGGCCCGGGTCACAGAGGGCAGGGTCGAGGTCAGAGGTCTTCAGGTCAGGCATGGGGACATGCTGGCCATATCGGGCCAGGGCCACGAGGTTCTCGCCCAAACGATCGCGGTGACACCCCATGGGGCGATAGCGGCCCTGTTCGATGTCAGCGAAGGCTTGGGCCAGGGCGATCAGGTGCGCCTCATCGACGATCCACCCGTGCGGGCCAGTTCTGCCCTGTTGGGTCGGGTCATCGACGCGCTTGGCCGGCCGCTCGACGACAAGGGCCCGCTGGTCGGCGAGCGGGTAGAGCTTCGCAACGAACGGCCCAACCCGCTGCGCCGTACGCGAATCGACAAGCCGCTGTCGACCGGTGTTCGTGTGATCGATGTGATGACTCCGCTGGCCAAGGGCCAACGCATGGGCCTGTTCGGTGGCTCAGGTGTGGGCAAGTCGACCTTGCTGGGCATGATGGCCCGCGGTGTCGACTCGGATCTGAACGTCGTCGCCCTGATCGGCGAGCGCGGCCGAGAGGTCCGCGAGATGATCGAAGACGAGCTGGGCCCAGAGGGTATGGCGCGCAGTGTTGTCGTGGTCGCGACCTCCGACGAGCCTGCCATCATGCGTCGACGCGCCGGCGAGCTGGCTGTGCGACTGGCCGAGTACTTCGCCGATGCCGGTTCGGACGTGACGTTGTTCTTCGACTCGCTGACCCGGCTGGCCATGGCCGAGCGCGAATTGGGTCTGGCCGCAGGTGAGCCACCGACCGCGCGTGGCTACACCCCTTCGGTGTTCGCACTGCTGCCCGCCTTGCTGGAGCGAACCGGCCCGCGCGAGCGGGGCTCGATCACCGGCCTGTTCACAGTGCTGGTCGACGGCGACGACATGAACGACCCCATCGCCGACAGCGCCCGGTCGATTCTGGACGGCCACATCGTGCTGGATCGACGTTTGGCCCACCAGGGTCGCTACCCCGCGGTCGATCCTTTGGCATCGATCAGTCGCCTGGCTTCGGCCATCAGCGAACCCGAAGACGCCGCTGCGGCTACAGCTCTGCGGGCCATGATGGCGGCGGTCGAAGAGGTGCGCGACCTCGTCGAAGTGGGCGCGTACGCACCCGGTTCGAACCCCACCGCCGACCAGGGCCTGCTGATCGAGGCCGACATCAGGGCTTTGCTCGGTCAGGCCCCCGATGATCTGGTGCACGCCGATGAGTCGCGTGAACGGGCCAAGGCGATTGTCGAGAGGGTCCGATGAGCGGCCGGGAATCTCGCCTCGACGTCGTGGCCCGCATTCGGCGGCTCCGCGAACGCAGCGCCCAGCGACAGTTGGCCGACGCCCAGCTGCGCTACCAGCGCGCCCACGAGAAGATCGAAGAGCTGCGCAAGCCTGCTCTCGAAGCCGACGACCACCTCGACGTCGTGAAGCTGATGGCCCTGCGCATCCAGGGCATCCGCAGCGCTGAAGAGTTCGAGTTGGCGGCCGAAGAGCTTCGCCACACCAACGCCGAAGTCGCCGAGGCGATGGAGGCGGTGCGCCACGCCACCAGCCGCCGCAAGGCGGTCGAGAACCTGGCAGAACGCAGGCGGCTCGCGTCCGCTGCGGTGGCGGCCCGTGCGTCCCAAGCCGCTTTGGACGAGCTCGTGATGATGAGGGAAGCCATGAAGGACAGGAGCTGGATGGATGACTGAGATCTCCCGCATCTCGTCGCAGGCAGCACTGCCGACCATCTCGCGGATGACCGGGCTGGTTCGGTTCGCCGACCTGCTGGCCACCGCACAGCCGATGGGCCCAGAGCTGAACCTTCCCGATCAACTCGAGCCGACCGCGCTGGCTCCTGCCTGGGCTCCCAATACCGGATCCGTACCTGGCATCGTCGGCGGTTCGACACTGTCTAGTGGGGCGGTCGGGGCGCTGCCAGAGCGAGCCGGTCAGTGGATCTCCCACATCGAATCCGCAGCCGCGCGCTACGGGCTCGACCCAAACCTGCTGACTGCCCTGGTGTGGACCGAGTCGGCCTTCAGGCCCGATGCCGTATCCCCCGCGGGTGCGATCGGCCTGGGTCAGCTGATGCCGGGAACCGCGGCCGGCCTGGGTGTCGATCCCAACGATCCGGTGGCCAACCTCGACGGAGCTGCCAGGTATCTGCGCCAACAACTCGATCGGTTCGGTTCTGTCGATCTGGCCCTGGCGGCCTACAACGCCGGGCCGGGCAGGGTCGAGCGTTCGGGTGGCATCCCCAACATCGCCGAAACGCAGGCCTACGTGCGCATCGTCTCGTCTCGGTTCGAGACCCTCAAGGGTCGAGCCGACGGCGCGATCGCCGACAGCACCCAGCCCGGGCAACCGGCGACAGGAGAAGCATGACATCGGCCATTTCCCCTGCGTTGGCAACGTTGCCTCGGCCCGGCCTTGGCGCATCTTCGCGCTCGCGCGTCGCCGAATCGTTCGGTGACCTCATGGGCGACGTGCCCGATCGGTCTCACCACACCAACGTCGACCCGTCGCGCGACCAGGATCGACCGGTCGATCGCCCGCACGCACACGAGGCGCGACGCTCGGGCGAGCGAACCCCGAGCAGTGACGGCCGAGATGACAACGAGGCGAAAGCCGACCCAGACGCCGCCGAGGCGGGCGAAGTGGCGGCATCGATGCGGTCGCGCCAGGACACCCCCGCCGCTCAGGAAGTGGATGCTGCGGACGAGCCGACCGCCACAGCTTCATCTGCGGCCGGCGCCGAACCCCTCGACACTGACGTGCCCACGAGTCGGTCCGCGGTTGGGGTCGACAACGCTGGACCCGTCGAGGTTGGGGCCTCCGACGTTGGGCTCGACGAGCTCGCGTCTGTCGAAGCGAAATCGATTGGTGAACCGATCGACCCAGACCCAGCCAACCCGACCATGGCGCTGGT
>JAGQSP010000124.1 GCA_020439485.1 Acidimicrobiales bacterium
CTGGGCGAACAGCACTTCCGCGAGCTTCTGGTCGACTACGACCTGTCGCAGAACGTCGGCAACTGGCAATGGGTCGCCGGCACGGGCCCCGATGCCGCGCCCTACTTTCGCATCATGAATCCCCTGTCGCAGAGCCGCAGATTCGACCCCTCCGGCGAGTTCATCCGGAGTTGGGTGCCAGAGCTGGCCAGCCTCGACGACCAATCGATCCACGCTCCGTGGGAGGCAGGCCCCCTCGAACTGGAAGCCGCGGGAGTCAGGCTGGGCGACAACTACCCTCGGCCGATCGTCGATCACTCAGAGGCGCGTGATCGCACCCTGGCGGCGTACAAGAAGGCCCGCGGCTAGGCCTTGGTCCAGGTCGCCACGACGAAGCCGCCCATTCCGTGCGGGTCGGTGATGGCCATCTGCCCCATGTCGGCGGGTCGGGCCAGCTCGGGCAAACGCTCGATCAGCCAGCGGCGCTGGCTTGTCAGGGTGGGCTTGCCAGGCAGCTGATCGAACGGCACGTCGGCGGTGATGTCGACGCCGCCGGTGGTTGCATCGGAAATCGAACGCCGCTGATGGCCTCTGTAGAACCGCAACCAGCCACGTTCGGGCCTTTGGGAAAGCTCGGCGGTGTCGGCGCCATAGTCGATGAGGATCGCCTGCCCGCCATCGACCAGGCGTTCCAGTGCGGCCCAGGTCCAGGCAACAGCGCGGTCGGCCAGCGGAAACTGGCAGCCCGGCTGCACGTTTGTTGCGTGGCGGGTACACCGCACGAGGTCGTTGCCGTCGAGCCGCTGCCACGACTCGATGGAGGGTTCGCTGGGGTCGACGTAGAGCTCGCTGAACGTATCGTGGTCGTCGCGCCGCACCACACGCACTGCGAGGTTGTCGAGCAACTCGTTGGCGACAACTGCGTGCACCGACGGGCCGTCGCCCAGCTGCCGCAGCTCGGCGGCATACGAAACCTTTCCGTCGTCGAGCAACCCTGCCTGCTCGAGGCGCTCGGCCGCCAACGCGCGCTGGCCGACCGATGTCTCGATCATGACCCAGTGCAGCGCCTCTCGGCATTGGGTCCGAGCAGCCAGGCATTGCAGTGCAAGAGACCCGACGCCCGAGCCGCCCTCGGCCACCAGGAAGGGGTTGGGGCACCCGAGACGGTGCCACAACGCGTCCAACTCGACCGTCAGGGCCTCGGCGAACGACGAACTGGCCTCGACCGAGGTCATAAAGTCGTTGACCGCGCCCGCGGCACCGCCGCGGTTGTAGAACCCGTTGGGACCGTACAGCGCCTGGTGCTGGAACCGATCGAACCGGATCGGTGCTGGGCTCATCGAGTGCTAACGCAGCGCCAAGGTCGACGAGATGTCGCCGAAGCGGCCGGCCCATTCGGGATAGATGCCCAGGGCGACCGTGGCGACGATGGTCAGCACGATGGCGGCCGTGAGTGCCGGCGTGACGACGAAACGCGAGCCATCGGACTCGGGAGCGTCGTTCATCCACATCTCACGCATGACCCGGCCGTAGTACCCGAAGGCGATGACTGCGTTGATGGCCACCACCACGGCCAGCAGCGAGCCCTGCAAGGACGAGGCGTCGATGAGGGCGTTCCAGATGAGGAACTTCGCGAACCATCCACCGACCGGGGGAATACCAGCCAGAGCGGCCAGGAAGATCGTCATGGCCGTGGCCAGACCGGGCGCTCGTTGGAACAACCCGGCATAGGACGAAATCTCGCCGCTGCGGGTCTTGGCGGCCACTGCGAGCACGACGGCAAAGGCGCCCAGGTTCATGAAGGCGTAGATGATGAGGTAGGTCACCACAGCCTTGATCGACTGGTCGGTGGCGTCTCCGGCTACGGCGAAGGGGGCCAGCATGAACCCGCCCTGAGCGACGCCCGAGTAGGCCAACATGCGCACGATGTTGGTCTGGCGCAAGGCCAACAGGTTGCCCACCGTCATCGTGAGGGCGGCCATGATCCAAAAGAACGGCTCGACCACGTCGTCGCGGGCAGCGAAGGCTACGTACACCAGCTGCAACAAGGCCACGAAGCCCGCAGCCTTGGACGCCACCGCCAGGAAGGCGGTGACCGGAGTGGGTGCACCCTCGTATGTGTCGGGAGCCCAGGTGTGGAACGGCACGGCCGAGACCTTGAAGCCGAATCCGATCAGCACGAACAAGATGCCGAGGATGGTCATCGACGAGGGATCGTCGCCCGACAGGGCGACACGAATGTCGTCGAAGGCGGTCGAGCCGGTCA
>JAGQSP010000777.1:0-423 GCA_020439485.1 Acidimicrobiales bacterium
GTGCGGTCGAGGTAACAAAACAGCGCCGCGGGTGCACCGAAGAAGTCGTAGTTCTGGGCCATACGTGCCAGGCGCGCCGGCTTGTCTTCGCGGGGGATGCCCAGCAGCGCGTACATGGCCTCGCCCAGTTCGAAACGGGCGGTGCGGTACGGGTCGATGAGCCCGGGGGGATAGATGTCGTATTCGGCCTGATCGAGTGGCCGGCCCGCCATGAACTCGCGGAACCGGCTCATCGACTGGCCGTTCACCACGTAGATGCGCCAAGGCTGCACATTGCCACCCGACGGGGCGCGCGACGCCTTGTGCAGCAGATCGCGGATTGTCTCGTCTGCCACTGGGGTGGGCAGGAACGCCCGGATGGACGCCCGCTTGTCGACGGCTTCAGAGACCGACATCGTCATGGGTAACTCCTGTGATCAGAGA
>JAGQSP010000777.1:506-1922 GCA_020439485.1 Acidimicrobiales bacterium
CCGCCGATGCGGTCGAGCTGAGCGGGTGCCACCATGGCGTGTTGGGCCCCCACCAGCACGTCGCGCTGAATACGGCTGAGCGGGCACCTGTTGTACACGGCGCTGCCACCTGCGGCGCCGAAGCATGTGTTCACCGCAAACAGTGCTCGTTCGGCGGTGTTGCACGCGGCCAGGCGAAGCAGCCGTCGCTGCTCGACGTCGGCGATGCCGTCTTGTGCCGAGCTCCATGCCGAACCCACAGCATCCTCGGCAAAGGCGCGTGCCGAACGCACGGCGGCGTCTGCCGTCGCCAGCGCCGCACGCGCCGACGACCGATGGGCGAGATCGGATCGTGACCCGGCCGGGCGCTTGTCGCCCAGTTGTTCCAGCTCGTCGACGGCCCGATGGGCCAGACCCAGCAGCACGTACGAGACCGAAACTGCGAAGTTCCCATAGAACGGGAACCGGTACAGGGCCGAGTCGACCGTGGGCCGACCGCCGCTGAGCGGGCCGACATCGGCCCAGCGACCGTCGGGCACGAACGCCTCGGTCACCCGATAGTCGGTGGAGGCAGTGCCCTTCATTCCGGCTACGTGCCACGTGTCGAGCAACTCGACATCGTCGGGGTCGAAGAACGCAAGCATCGCCCTGGCCCCCGACGCGTGGGCAGCAGGCTCACCGTTGGCGTCGACCACCCGGACGCCGCCGCCCATCGATGTGACGTGCGAACTTCCAGAGCCCCACTCCCACTTGCCCGTGACTCGCAACCCGCCGTCGACCAGACGACCCAACCCGTTCGGTTGGGCGTGGCCACCGGCGATGGCGCCGTCGGGGCCAAACACCACCTGGGCCCAGTGCGGATCCATCCACGCACTGAGAGTTGCCGTGGTGTTGGCGATCATGACCGCCCAGCCTGCTGACCCGTCGTGGTAAGCGAAGCGCTCGATCGTGTCCAGCACATACTGCATCGGGGCTTGTGAACCGCCGTAGCAGGTGGGCACGGTCAGTTTGAACGCCCCCGCCTGAGCCATCTGGGCCACCAGGTCGACCGGTAGACGACCAGCTGCCTCGGTCTCGTCGCTGCGTTCCCAGGCTTGTTGGGCTGCCGGGTCGAATCGGGCGTCGGGGTGGAGAGACATCGCAGATAGGTTACGCGCGCTGCCGAGTTCGGGCCGCGAAACGACGCCACTACACGTGCTCAACGATGGGGGTTGGTTCGTTCTTGACGATTCACTCACTACCGAGCGGCCGTGTCCGACTGGAGAGCCGTGGTGACTCGATGTGGTGAAGAGGTGCGAGCGGTCGAGGCGATGCGGCGGTCGAACGCCTCGCTGTATCTGCTGATCGACAGCGACTTCGGCATCATCTGGGCCAGCGACTCGGCTCGGCGCTTCATGGGAGTGACCGAACAGCACAAGGCATGCAGCCTGCTCGACG
>JAGQSP010000125.1 GCA_020439485.1 Acidimicrobiales bacterium
CGACACACCGCCCTGACCTTGCTGAACGACAACTCACCCGCCGCGAACGCGACCGCAGTCGCGCCCAACCCACGAAGCGCGCGACCAACCGCAATCCAGCCACGCACCGTGCACACCTCAACATCGAAACGCCCAGCCAACCACGCAGCCGCACTAGAAGCCCCGTCAGCAGCCCACACCACACCATCAGCAAAATCCGCGCAACCGACCACAACCTCGTAATGCGCCACCCGCAACCTGCGACCCGTCTCGACCAGCCTCGCCGCAGCCTCACGCTGCACCGCCAACTCTTGCTCGCTCAAGATCATCCCGACCTCCACCTAGGGTTCGACGTACGTCGAACCCTACTCAAGGGGTGGGACACCCACCCGAAACCACCAACACACCACCAAACGTGACCAAACCACAACCCACAGCACCAAACACGCGACCGCAGTCACGCCCCGGCAGCGAGGCGACATCGGGTGGCCGGCTGATCAGGGTCGGGCGACGACAACCTCGAAGTCGACAACCAAACTGAGATGCTCTGGCCTCTCGCACGACAAGCACCAGCCTGACAACCACGCCCGATACATGCCCGGTTCGGTCTGCTTCGGAATGCGGATCTCGACATCGACGGGCAGCGGCACGGCGTCGGCATGCATCGTCATCATCGTCTCGTTCGGATTAGACAGCCGCGGGTCTTGCCCGTCGATGGTGGTCTGCCATGCGGCAACCCAGTGTTCGCCGGTCCAGCAGGTCACGTTGATGCTGGAGCTGATCACGAGATCGGCTGCCAGGTCAGGCGCCGCAACCGAGAGGGGCACCGATGCGCCAGCAGCGAATGTCGAAGGTTCGACATCTATCTCGACCACCCGTGACAGGTCGACATCGACGGGATTGCCGGCACAGACTGCGATCCTCTGGGGTGTCGACGACGTTGTCGTTGTACTGGAGACCGCGTGCGCAACCGTTGTCGAGGGCCCGGCAACGACTTCGGCCGGATCAACGGAGCAGGCCGCCAAAGTCGAAACGAACAGGGACACCCACCATCGCATGGGCGCATGCTAGGTGCACAACGGCCGAGCCACCGGGCCGTCAGCGACCGCGCAGCTCGCGCTCCTTGGCGGCCATGGCCTCGCGCCCCTCGGCCACGGCGGTCTTGAACTTGGTGGCCAGACGGTCGCGCACCTCGGGCGGTGCGTAACGCTCGATGGTGCGCCGCACGCGCTTGTTGGCATAGGCCCAGCTCGAGGCTCCGAGCGTGGCACCGATGGCCATCCAGAACACCCTCCTGAACATCAGCGCGCTGCCCTACCGGCCAGGCCTCGCACGACACCCTTCAGGCCCGATGCCGCGGCCCTCGCCTTGATGGCCGGATTGGTCACGGTGGCCTGGGCCACCCGGCTGGCCGACTCGACCGTGCTCGACAGCGTTTCGGCCGTGTCGAGGACGGAATCGAGCCGCTCGAGGTCGACGTCGGCACGCTCGAGGGTGGCCCGAAGCTCGGCAACAGCCGGCACGGCCTCGTCGACCAGCGCCCTGGCGGCCTCGCGGAGGTCGACCAGAGTGCGCTGCAGACCCACCAGCACCATCACCAGTGCGGTGACCGATGCGATGGCGGCGATGGTGACGATGACGGCGGCGAGGTCAGATGCGCTCATCGCCCGCCAAACTATCGCCTCGTCGGGCCTCCAAGAGCTGCGCGACCTCGGCCTCGAACCCATGCGCCGACGGTTCGTAGTAGACGGCGTCGGCGACCTCGTCGGGGCGGTACTGCTGAGCCACCCAGCCCGCAGGCTCATCGTGAGGGTACGCATACCCCTTGCCGTGGCCCAGCGATTTGGCTCCCTTGTAGTGCCCATCTCGAAGGTGAATGGGAACCTCGCGCCCCTTGCCCGCCTTCACGTCGGCAATGGCGGCCCACCAGCCTCTGGCGGTGCGGTTGCTCTTGGGCGCCGTCGCCAGGTGAACCACGGCCTGGGCAAGGTTGTGGCCGGCCTCGGGCAGACCCACGAACTCGACCGCGTGGGCGGCAGCGTTGGCCACCACCAGGGCCATCGGGTCGGCCATGCCGATGTCTTCGCTGGCCAGAATCACCAGACGTCTGGCTATGAAGCGAGCGTCTTCGCC
>JAGQSP010000126.1:0-1189 GCA_020439485.1 Acidimicrobiales bacterium
GAGCATGCCAGCCGCGACGTGCGCGTGCTCGTGGTCGGCAACCCGGCTAACACCAACGCGCTCATCGCGATGAAGAACGCGCCCGACCTCGACCCGCGCCAGTTCACGGCGATGACCCGTCTCGACCACAACCGTGCCAAGGCCCAGCTGTCGCAAAAGCTCGGGGTCAGCATCAACGACGTCACGAACATGACGATCTGGGGCAACCACTCGGCCACGCAGTACCCAGATCTGTTCAACGCCAAGGTCAACGGTGCCAACGCCGCCGAGCAGGTCAACGATCAGGATTGGATCGACGGCACGTTCATCCCCACGGTCCAGAAGCGTGGTGCCGCCATCATCGAGGCTCGCGGTCTGTCGTCGGCGGCTTCGGCCGCTTCGGCAGCCATCGATCACATGCGCGACTGGGCGGCTGGTACGCCCTCTGGCGATTGGGTGTCGATGGCCATTCCGTCCGACGGCAGCTATGGCGCCCCTGAGGGCATCATCACCAGCTATGCGTGCACCACCTCGGGTGGCACCTACCAGGTTGTGCAGGGCCTCGACGTCAACGACTACTCGCAGTCGAAGATGGAAGCCACCTGGGCCGAGCTGGTCGAAGAGCGCGACGCCGTTGCCGAGATGGGCCTGTTGGGCTGATTTCGTCCGGGTAACCGAACCCGACCCTGATTTCCCGACAGTGGGGGCCGCTCTCAGCGGCCCCCACTGTCTATTTTGGCGAACTCCTTCAGGAGGTTCGGCCGGCGAGCTTGGCGAGCATGTGGTCCATGACCATGACGTGCTGGTGCTGGGGGCTGAACAGGACGACTTCGGTGTCCTCGATCACCCGCACGGTGTGGCCGGGAGGCCAATAGAACATGTCGCCACCTGCGAATGTGAACTCTCGGCCGCCGACGAACGTCACGACCACCTCACCCTCGAGCATGTAACCCCAATGCGGGGCATCACACATGTCGTGTTCCAGTCCCTGCAGCAGAGGGGCGATGTCGGTTCCCGCCGCCAGAGAGAAGTACTCGCCGGCCATCTTGCCCAGCCCGGTTGCGTCACCAAAGTCGGGCATCTGCCTGGCCTTGGCTCCTGGCACGTCCATCTTCGTAGGTACGTCGTTCTTGTCGACTCGGATCGGAGTCGACGGTGTGCGCCAGCGCTCCTCGATCGACCGCCCGCTGAACGCGGCCAGCGCTTCGAG
>JAGQSP010000126.1:1272-2893 GCA_020439485.1 Acidimicrobiales bacterium
GCCGCGACGGCGTCTGGGTCGACGGCGTACACCTGGCCCGTGGCGACGGCCAGATCCCATCCGTGAAGCAACCCGTCGAAGGCCACCACCCGCGCAAACGTCGCTCCGTCCATCCGGCCGATCGGGGTGTCGAGCATTCTGTCTAGAGCCCCTTCGGATCGCACCGCGGCGAGCAGGTCGTCCATCGCGGACCGGAAGTCTTTGGCTGGAACCCATCCGTACACCACCGGCGCATCCGCTTGGGGTGCCTCCTCGCCCCGGAACAGCGACGAGAAAGATGTCCCCAGCACGATCATGTGGTCGAGTACGCCGTGGACGCTGAACTGGTCGCACGGGGTGGGCTCGGTCAGCTGTGCGGGTGTGATTCGGTCGACCAGGTTGCAGACGATCGGCAGTATGACCTCGAGCTGTTCGGTTGGTTCCATGGTTGCTCCTCCAGTTGAACTCGCGCGCACCCAAATGGGTGTGACACCTCGAAGGCGTGACATTGTCTGTGACGTTGTGACAAACGAGGCAGTTCTGAGCCGCGCCACCTTGTTGGTGGCCGAGGGTGATTGGACGGCCGCGTTCGATCTGCTGCGCGGCTCCGACATCGACGGTGCGAACACCGCCACCGGCGGCAATCATGCCGATTTGCTCGAGTTGCTCGCCCAGGCCGCCTATGGCGCCGGCGAGTTCGAAGCCTCCGTCGAGGCCTGGGAACGGCTGTATTCATACGAGCTGGGTCGCAACGACCTGCACGCGGCAGCTCGCGCCGCGGCCATGGTGGCGATGTACCTGATGATGGACACGGGCCTCATGGCGCCAGTTCGGGGCTGGCTGGCTACCGCAGAGCGCCTGCTCGAGGGCCAGCACGACACGCCCGCGCATGCAATCGTCGCGATGACCCGGACCTACGAGAGGTTCATGTGCGGCGACATGGATTCGGCTCGTCGGCTCTCCGAGCGAGCGATCGAGCTAGGGACGGCCACTGGTGTCACCCCGGCCGTCGTCATCGGCACGACGGCGCGAGCGCGCATATGTATCTTCGACGGCGACCTCGAAGGCGGACTGAGCCAGCTCGACGAGGTCGGGGCGCTGTTGATGGCCGGCAACGCCGACCCGTTGACCACCGGGATGATGTATTGCGAACTCATCTGTGCGGCCCAGGGGCTCGGACTGCACGACGTGGCCGGCGAGTGGACCGACGTGATGGAGCGCTGGCGTCACGGGGCAGCCTTCGGCGGCATCAACGGTCGCTGTCGGGTGCACCGGGCCGAACTCCTGCGGGTGTCTGGACCTTGCGATGAGGCCGAAGCCGAGGCGATTGGTGCGTGCGACGAGCTTCGCCCGTGGATGCGCCGCGAGTTTGGGTGGCCGCTGGCCGAGTTGGGCACCATCCGTCTGCGACGGGGCGATCTGGCAGGCTCCGAGGATGCCTTCCTCGAAGCCCACGAGCACGCCTGGTCGCCCCAGCCGGGCCTGGCGTTGTTGAGGCTGGCCCAAGGCGAAGTCGGTGCTGCCTCGACGATGATCGCCGAAGCCATCGACGTCCCCTTCGACATCCCATCGAAGGAGCGTCCCCCCAACGGCGAGCTCCGGCTGGCCCCATTGCTCGATGCACAGGCCGAGATAGCGTTCG
>JAGQSP010000127.1 GCA_020439485.1 Acidimicrobiales bacterium
TTGGGCGTGTCCTTCCAGGGCCCGGCGTCGGCGCGGGGTTCCTTGGGCAGGCCCAGGATGCGCTCGCCCACGATGTTGCGCTGGACCTGGCTGGAACCGGCATAGATCGTGCCGGACCGGGCCATGTAAGCCGTGTTGATCCACGACGTCGCCGTGTTGGGGGTGCCAGGCGACGAAGCGCCCAAGCCGCTGCCCTCATGCGGGTCGGCGTCATGAACCATTGCATCTGCGCCCAAGATGTCGAGCGCCAGCTCGGTGACGTCCTTGTGATACTCGCTCCACAGCAGCTTGCCGATTGAGCTGCCAGGTCCGGGCGCCTCACCAGCCAGGAACGAACTCAGGCCCTGCATGCCCAGATAGCGCATGATCTCGACCTTCGTGTGACACTTGGCCAGCCGCTGACGGATGATGGGATCTTCGGTGGCGCCACGCTCTCGCGCCAGCTCGACCAAGCGGTCGAGCTCGTCGCGGAACCCCAGCGACAACACCGTCACCCGCGCCCCGCGCTCGAACCCCAGCAAGGTGTTGGCCACCGACCAGCCGCCGTTCACCTCGCCGATGACGTTTTCCTTCGGGCACCTGGCGTCGGAGAAAAACACCTCGTTGAAGTGGCTGTGGCCGGCCATGTTGACAATGGGCCGAACCTCGACACCGGGCTGATCCATCGGCACCAACAAGAACGAGATGCCCTGGTGCTTCGGAGCATCCGGATCGGTGCGAGCGAGCACGAAGATCATGTTCGCCAGATGACCACTGGAGGTCCAGATCTTCTGACCGTTGATGACCCACTCGTCGCCATCGAGCACGGCCCTACAGCCCAGGTTCGCCAGGTCGGAGCCAGCGTTGGGCTCGGAGTACCCCTGGCACCACAGATCGGTGCCGTCGAGGATGCGGGGCAGATAGTGCCTCTTTTGTTCCTCGGTTCCGCGATGGATGATCGTGTTGCCCACCATCGTGATGCTGAAACCATCGTTGCTACCCGCCGTGGGCACGCCGCGCTTGTAGAACTCCTCGTTGATGATGATGTTCTCGAGGGCGGTAAGCCCCGGACCCCCGTATTCGGTGGGCCAGCTGGGCGCCAGCAGCTTGTTGTCGGCCAGCACCTGGCGCCAGCTACGGGTGAACTCGAGCTTCTCGGCGTCGGTCAGGGCGCCGATGCCCTTCCAGTCCGCAGGCAGATTCTCGTCGAGGAACGCGACGATCTTGGCGCGATATTCCTCGGTGTCTTCGGTATAGGTCGGCTGCATAGCGCCAAAGGTAGACCCGCCGACGGCTCGGTTCACAAACCGCGTTCGACCATTCGTTCGGCGATGCGATCGATCACCGCCACGTCTTGGAATCCTGGCAGCAGAAAACCGTTGGGGAACAGGGTCGCTGGAACGGCAACCACACTGTTTTCGAGGCCCTCGTCGCGGGCCGCGACGAGCAGATCGACATGTGTCTCGTCGACGACAGAGCGGACCGCTTCGTCGCCGTCGACGCCGCAACCTTGGGCAATCGTTCGCAAGACCTCCAGGTCCGACACGTCGCGGCCCTCGACCCAGACAGCCCTGAACAACTGCCGGTGAACATCGCCGAACGACTCCGCGGCGGTTGCCTGGACGAAACAGGCCAACAGGTGGGCCCGACGGGTGGGCATGATCCGGTCGGGAAGAGCAAAATCGACGCCCTCGATGTCGGCCAGCTCGACGAACTTCGCGAACCGTTTCGCCGAGATCGGCCGGCCCTCGGGCCCGATACCCGGATGCAGCTCGAACGGCATCCACCTGACCTCGATGCCATGGTGGTTCTGCAACCTCTCGACCCGCGACTGGTTGAGATAACACCACGGGCACAGATAGTCGGACCAGACAGTGACACGCGTCATGTCGCAACGGTAGCCACCCGGCCTGCCCGTACCCTTCATCGGGTGATTCGAGCAATGTTGGCCGCCGCTGCGGCGATTTGGCTGGTCAACCGGCTGCGCCGGGTCGCCGAAGACCACGACATTCATCCCATCGCCCACTCGACACGGGCTCGCCGCACCGTCGAGATGGCCAAGCTGGGCGCCCGACGAGGCACCGACCGAACCATCACCTCGGCGCGGGCACGATTCGGATCAGACGAACGCCGGCGCCGCCTGGTCGCAGAGCTCGAGCTGCGAGAGGCCCGCGACGTCGTCGATTCGCTGGGGCGCATGAAGGGCGCCCTCATGAAGCTGGGCCAAATGGCGAGCTATCTCGACGAAGGGCTGCCCGAGCCCATGCGCCTGGCTCTGGCCGAACTGCGCAGCGACGCTCCCCCGATGTCGGGCGACCTGGCACTGACCGAGATCGAGACTTCGCTGGGCCAGCCCCTGCTGAGCCTTTTCGAGCACGTCGACCCCCAACCGCTGGCAGCTGCATCGATAGGCCAGGTACACAAGGCCATCACCCGCGACGGTCGCGAGGTTGCGGTGAAGGTCCAGTACCCCGGCATCGCCGACGCAATCGCCGCCGACCTCGACAACACCGAGACCCTGGCGAACATGCTGGGATTCATCTTTCCCGGCCTCGACCCCACCAGCCTGGTCGAGGAGTTGAGGGCCCGCATCCTCGAGGAGCTCGACTACGAGCAGGAGGCGCGCAACCAAAGGGCCTTCG
>JAGQSP010000128.1 GCA_020439485.1 Acidimicrobiales bacterium
AGGGCTGCTGGTGCATGGGTGGCATATTCAGCAGTTCTGCGACGTGGTGGCTGATGGAGCTGAGCTTGTCCATGCGACCCGCAGGCAGGGTTTCGATGCCCATCTTCAGGGTGAGGTTGGGTATCAGTTGGGTGTTGTCGCAGTTGCCGGTGCGCTCGCCGTAGCCGTTCATGGTGCCCTGCACCTGGGTGGCCCCGGCTCGTACGGCGGCGACAGCGTTGGCGACAGCACACCCGGTGTCGTTCTGTGTGTGGATGCCTATGGCCACATCGGAGCCGAAGTGGTCGACGATGGCGGCTACGGCCGGCTCGACCTGGTGCGGCAGCGAGCCGCCGTTGGTGTCGCACAGCACCAGAGCGCTGGCACCGTTGACCGCGGCCGCCTCGAGCACCCGCAGAGTGAACTCGGGGTTGCGCATGTAGCCGTCGAAGAAGTGCTCGGCATCGAAGAAGACATTGAGGCCCTCGCCGGCCAGGAACCTGACCGAGTCACCGACCATGGCCACGCCCTCGTCCAGGGTGGTGCGAAGTGCCTCGGTGACGTGGTAGTCCCAAGACTTGCCCACGATGCACACGGTGCCCACACCCGCCTCGACCAACACCCTGAGCGTGGGGTCGTCGTCGACCTTGCCGGCGGGCCGTCGGGTCGAACCGAAAGCCACCAGCTGAGCCGTTTCGAGCTTCAGCTCGGTGCGGGCACGGTCGAAGAAGTCGCGGTCTTTGGGGTTGGCACCGGGGTAGCCACCCTCGATCCAGTGAACCCCCAGGCGGTCGAGCTGGCGGGCGACCCTGAGCTTGTCGTCGGAGCTGACCGATATGCCCTCGAACTGCACACCGTCGCGCAGCGTCGTGTCGAATATCTCGACACGACGCGGCCAACGCGCGTCGTATCGCGGCGAACGATCGACCGGCGGGGCTTGCTGGCCGTCGGCGGATGAATCAGCCATCGACCAACTCGTTCCAGCGTTCGTATTGAGGCAGCTCGCCCCGAACCGCCTTGAAGAATGTTTCCTGGATCTGGGTGGTGACCGGGCCGCGATCGCCTATGACGCGGTTGTCGACCGAGCGGATGGGCACGACCTCGGCGGCAGTTCCTGACAAGAACGCCTCATCGGCGGTGTAGAGGTCCGAGCGCAGCAGGTGGGCCTGGCGATACTCGATTCCCAGGTCGGCGGCGATGGTGCGCACGGCGTCTTGTGTGATGCCTTCAAGCGCTCCGGCCGAGGTGGGCGGCGTGATGATGGCGCCATGCTTGACGATGAACAGGTTCTCGCCCGTGCACTCGCTGACGTAGCCCTGAGGCGACAACAAGATGGCTTCGTCGTAGCCGGCCTTGACCGCGGCCACTTTGGCCATCTGTGAGTTGATGTAGTGGCCGACACCCTTCGCGGCCGGAGGCATGGCGTTGGGGTCGTGACGCTGCCACGACGAGATCATCATGTTCACGCCCTTGGAGAGGCTCTCCTCGCCCAGGTAGGCCCCCCAAGGCCACACCGCGATGGCGACGTTCACCGGGCATGGCAGCGGGTTGAGGCCCATCTCGCCATAACCCAGGTACACCAGCGGGCGGATGTAACAAGACGGAAGCCCGTTGACCCGAACGGTTTCCTTCGTGGCGTCCATCAGTTCGTCGAAGGTGAACGGGATGTCGATGGCCAGGATCTTGCAGCTGTCGAACAGGCGCTGAATGTGCTCGGTGAGCCGGAAGATGGCCGTGCCCTTGGGTGTCTCGTACGCACGGATGCCCTCGAACGCGCCGTTGCCGTAGTGCAGCGTGTGCGTGAGCACATGGACCTTGGCGTCGCTCCAGTCGACGAGGTCGCCGTCCATCCAAATCTTGTGAGATGGGGTGATGGGCATCGATTACTCCTGGTGGTGGACCTGGGTGAAGGGCTGATCAGAGTTCACTGCAACGGGGCGAGCACTGCAAGGTCTTGTAGCGCCGCAGGGTGTCATAGGAGCCCGGCCAAACGTGAGGCCACGGTTGCGGTGTCGCCGTTGTCGTCTACCGCATCACATGCCGCGACCAGCCGGGCGCCGGCCTCGGTCTCGCCGAGGAAGTCCAGCATCATGGCTCCGGACAACACCGCAGCAACCGGGTTGGCCAGCCCCTTGCCGGCGATGTCGGGCGCCGAGCCGTGAACCGGTTCGAACAGTGATGGTCCGGTTCGTGCCGGGTTGAGGTTGGCAGATGCGGCGCGTCCGATGCCGCCAGAAACTGCTCCACCGAGATCGGTGAGGATGTCGCCGAACAGGTTGTC
>JAGQSP010000129.1 GCA_020439485.1 Acidimicrobiales bacterium
GCCGACGCCGCCATGTACGCCGCCAAACGTTCGGGCAAGGCGCGATACCTGGTGCACGACGACTCGATCGATCTCGGTGCCGCAAAACGCGACCGCAACCGGCGCGAGGCAACCCGAGCGATGGACGAGAACGAACTGCGTCTCGAGTTCCAGCCTGTTCTCGAACTCGAAAACGGGCGACTGCACTCTGTCGAGGCGCTGATCCGCTGGGACCATCCCGACAGTGGGGTGTTGACCCCAGAACAGATCCTGTCGAGGTTTGGTGAGGTCGGCTTGGAGGCCGACCTCGACGGATGGGTCATCGACCGGGCCGCCGCCCAGATCGACCACTGGAACTCGACCCTGCCGGGCCTCAGCGGCCGGATTCGGGTCGGTGTGAACGTCACCGCGGCCTCGTTGCTGGGTGAAGATCTTCCGCACCGCATCGAAAAGGCGGTCGCCGAACACTCCATCGAGCCCGGCCAGTTGTTGATCGAGGTCTCCGAGAACGACCTGGGTGCCGACCCGTCCAGGGTCATTCGAATGCTCGACCGTATGCGCGCCCTGGGGGTGGGCCTGGTGCTGGACGACTTCGGGTCGTCGCACACGTCGCTAGAGCGCCTCGGCCGATACGGCGCCGACCTGTTGAAGATCGACCACTGTCTGGTCGTGCGGCTCTCGGCCGAAGTCGACGACGGCGCCGAAGCGATCAACGCCATCTTGGCGGTGACGGCGTCGCTGGGCATCGATGCAGTTGCTGAGGGCGTGGAACAGATCGACCAGGTCCCCGAACTGCTGATACGGGGCTGTCGCTACGCCCAGGGCAGCCTGTTCTGCAGCCCGCTCGACGACCTGTCGGTGATCCCGTGGCTGGAACGCATAGACGTCTGAGACGGGCTGCCTACTTGATGTCGACCGGAGTCGACACTGTGCCTATTTGATGTCGACCGGAGTCGACACGGTGCTGAAGAAGTCGTTGCCCTTGTCGTCGACGACGATGAACGCGGGGAAGTTCTCGACCTCGATCTTCCACACCGCTTCCATACCCAACTCGGGATACTCGAGCACCTCGACCTTGCGGATCGAGTCGAGCGCCAAGCGGGCTGCAGGCCCACCGATCGAGCCCAGGTAGAAACCGCCGTACTGGCGGCAGGCGTCGGTGACCTGCTGCGATCGGTTGCCCTTCGCCAGCATCACCAGCGATCCGCCCTGACTCTGGAACGAGCCGACATAGCTGTCCATGCGACCCGCGGTTGTGGGGCCGAACGAGCCAGAGGCGTATCCGTCAGGTGTCTTGGCCGGGCCCGCGTAATAGACGGGATGGTTGCGCAGGTACTCGGGCATCGGCTCGCCGGCGTCGAGGCGCTCTTGAATCTTGGCGTGGGCGATGTCGCGGGCGACCACCAGGGTTCCGGTCAGCGACAGGCGGGTCTTGACCGGATACTTGGTGAGCTCGGCCCTGATCGAGTCCATTGGCTGGTTGAGGTCGATGTCGACGACACCGCCGGGCAGATCGGCGTCGGTGGTTTCGGGCAGGAAATGGGCCGGATCCTTCTCGAGCTGCTCGAGGAAGATTCCCTCGGCCGTGATCTTGGCCTTGGCCTGGCGGTCGGCCGAACACGACACGGCGATGGCAACCGGATTCGACGCGCCGTGGCGCGGCAACCGGATGACCCTCACGTCGTGGCAGAAGTACTTGCCGCCGAACTGGGCACCGATGCCGAACTTGCGGGTCAGCTCGAGGATCTCGTTCTCCCACCCGACGTCGCGAAAACCGTGGCCTGTCACGGCGTCCCCGGTGGTGGGGAGCGAGTCGAGGTATCTGGCCGATGCGTATTTGGCGGTCTTCAGCGAGAACTCGGCGCTGGTTCCGCCTATGACCACAGCCAGGTGATAGGGCGGGCAGGCGGCTGTGCCCAGGGTGCGGAGCTTTTCGTCGAGGAACTTGGTGAGGCTGGTCGGGTTGAGAAGAGCCTTCGTCTCCTGGAACAGGTAAGACTTGTTAGCCGACCCGCCACCCTTGGCCATGAACAGGAACTTGTAGGCCTCGCCCTGGTCGGCGTACAGCTCGATTTGGGCGGGCAGGTTGTTGCCCGTGTTCTTCTCGGTGAACATGTCGAGCGGCGCCATCTGTGAATAGCGCAGGTTGCTGGTCTCGTAGGTGTCGTACACCCCGCGGCTGAGGGCCTCGGCATCGTCGAAACCGGTGTAGACCCGTTGGCCCTTCTTGCCCATGATGATCGCCGTACCCGTGTCCTGGCACATCGGCAGAACGCCGGCTGCGGCGATGTTGGCGTTCTTCAGCAGTTCGGTGGCCACGAACCGGTCGTTGTCAGAAGCCTCGGGATCTTCGAGGATGTGTGCCAGCGATTCGAGGTGTTCGGTGCGAAGGAAGTGGGCGATGTCGCGCATGGCCTCTGCGGCCAGCAGGCGCAGTCCCTCGGGCTCTACCTTGACGAACGTGTGGCCCGCGGCCTCGAACGTCGACACGTGGTCGTCGGTGAGCTTGCGGTAGGTCGTTGTGTCCTGCCCCAGCGGCAGCAGGTCTGAGTATGCGAAGTCGGCCATTTGAACTACCTCCGGGATCGAAAACTAGCGCTCGAGCGAGGCCGGCCTTACCAGCCGTGCCCAAGACGTGTACGAAGCGACGGCGGCGCCGGCCACGCCGCCGAGCCACGACTCCATCAGATCCGTGATGGTGTCTTCATAGGTCAGGTCGAGGCCCGTGGTGCCCGACTTGAGAACCAGATACTCGACGAACTCCCACAGCACTATTGCCGTGGCGCTGGTGCCCACACCGATGACGAACACCGCGAGCCGAGGCTCTCGTGTGCGCAGCAGCAGGGTCGACGTGCCCAGAACCAGCAGGAACCAGTTGAGGGCGTGCAGGACGTCGTCGAAGTGGTCGACGTCGAACAGACCAACCAGGTTTCCTCCGATGTCGAGGGCAAACGGAAGCACCAGCAGCGACGCGGCCAGATGGGGAAATGGGCTGGGGCGTCGCCTTATGGCCCAACCGAGGGGCACGGCTGCGATGCACAGCGGGTAGAAGAATGCCCGCATGACCATGCCCTTGTCGTGCAGGTGGTCGGAGTTGCGAAACACCACGCCGAGAGCCAGTTCGGCCAACAGCAGGCCGATGGCGGCCAGATGAACGTTTCGGGACCAGCGGGGCTCGGCTATTGGCCCCAAGCCGGCTTGCACGGTCAGGCCAGTGCCGGAGTTCCTGCGAACGGGCCCGGGTCGTCTGCGGTGGGTAGCTGCGGCTTGGCCCGCCAAGACATCGACCGTTCGACCCCATCGAGTACCAACCGCCACGAGTCGGGGTTCCAGCCCTCGGCGGCACCCGAGAGGCTGGCGTCTTGGCGGAGATGAACCAGGGCAGGCAAGAACTCGAGCTCGAGAGACTTGATCAGCTCGCGATCGGGGTCGAGCAGAACCTGCCACCGGTCGGCGTAGGGCCCCAGGTAAGACCGCGCGCCGTCGGCGTCGGCCGCGACCACGAACGCGCACCGAATGTCGGCCTCGCTGTAGTGGCCGAACAGGCGGTCGGCGGTGGGAATGATCCAGCCCGATTGGTGGGTATAGGGATCGATGATCGCGCCCAGCAGGTTGAACATCGTGAGACGAGTGCCCAGCGCGGCGCTGTGACCGGACAGGTCTTCCAGCTCGATGTCGGGTGAAGGGTTCGTAGCCACGGCTCGAAACCATAACAGTTCCGGTCGTCTGTGCCCCACGGCCTGGTGGCGACGCTAGCGTCTGTCGGGTGCACCCGATCGAACGACTGCGCTATGTGGCCCGCGCCGGCGGTGTCGACCAGGCCATGGTGGTGCGCGAGGCCGCAGGAGCGTTGGGTGCTCTCGGCTTTGATCCCGCAGGTCTGGTCACCTCGTGTCGCCGGTTGGTGTCGCGCCACCCGATGGCCGGCGCACTGTGGGTGCTGGCGTCTCGGGTGGTCACGTCGGCCGATCCGATGCGCGAGGCCTGGGCGGTCGTCGACGAACTCGACCGTGACCACACCGCCCGCGAGCTGGCAGCTGCACTGCCCGACGGGGCGGGCGTCACCATCATCGGTTGGCCCGACACCATTCCGTCTGGCCTGGTGCGCCGTGGCGACCTGCGTGTGCTGATAGTCGATCAGTTTGGCGAGGCGAGCGGCTTGGTGCGCCAGCTAGAAGACCGCGACGTCGACGCCGAAGACGTTCCTATGGTGGGCTTGGGCGGAGCTGTGCGCTCGACCGACATCGTGCTGATCGAGGCGTCCATGGCCGGCGAAGAGGGCGTGGTGGCGTCGTCTGGTTCGCTGGCGGCGGCCGCGACCGCTCGCGCAACCGGCGCAAGGGTGTGGGCCGTGATCGCCGCCGATCGTGTTCTTCCGCCCTCTACCTGGCGTTTCGCGACCTCGTCGCTTCGGGGTCCCGAGCCCTGGGGTGATGACGACGAGATCGTTCCGCTGGACATGATCGACAGCATCGTGGGTCCTGTGGGCCTTCGCGACGCGGCAGAGCTGAGGCTGCGCACCGACTGTGTCGTGGCTCCAGAGTTGCTTCGTAC
>JAGQSP010000130.1 GCA_020439485.1 Acidimicrobiales bacterium
GCGTCGATCAGCTTCTGAGGTCTTGGACTCGATCCTCGGCGACCTGGACATGCCTGAAGAAAAGCCGGTCGCCGCCCAACGATGCAGTGAACCGCCCCGTCGTAGCCAGGTGGGCCACCGGCCGATCGTGGCCTTGGGCGTAGACGTCGTAGAGCGTCGTGCCAGGTTCGATTTCGGCCAGCACGTCTCGAAAGTCGTGGCCAGCGCGGTTGCGAAAGCTGCTTCTGGCGGCCGCCGTTGGCTGAAATACCAGCTTGGTGGGCACAACCGGATCGTCGACCAATCGTCCGTGGCGATCGACCGAACAGAAGCCGGCGATAGACAGCCGCCGGGGCTCGCAGCTGACCCGCTCGAACAGGCGAGACATCAGCTTCTGAGTCGGCCTCAGCTCGGAGTGCTGATCGGTGAGGTCGTGGCTCATCGAGTTCGAGAACATGTTGAAATCGCGGCCCTGGCCGTTGCTGTGGTTGATAGCCAGCGTGTCTTGTGACGACATCCCATCGACCAACAGCTTGAGCCCGAAGCCTGGAACGTACGCCTTCTTACGGGTGGTCGGCGCCGCGTAGCTCATGCGGATCAGGCCGATTGCGCCACCGTTGGGCGGGGCGGCCAACATGCCCGAGAACTGCGAATCGGTGGTGGTCACCAACTCGATCGGGGCGACAGCACCAACGGTGTGTATGACCTTGGGTCGCGTGCTGAGCATCAGGTCGTCGGCGCGGTCGAGCGTGTCGACCAGTTGGCGCCGCGACGCCACCACCCGAACCACGGAGGGCAGCTGCGACGGTTTCGGGAAGGTGTTCTCGGGTCGGTTGATCGGCGAGTAGACGCTGGGCCCGATCAGGTCGTCCAGCAGCCACGACAGCTTGGCCTGGGCCGTCCACCGTGTGTAGCCATCGGGCACGGACAGACCCACGACGTCGGGCTGGGGAGTCATTCCGAGGCCCCAGATGCCTGACCATCGGCGGCGACGGCGTCGAGTTCGGCGATGACCGAATCGAGTTCCTCGATTGCGAGCAAGCCGGCATCGGCGATGCGGCTGATCGGCTCGATCGTCGACAGCTCTGACTCGCCAGAACCAAGGGCTCGGGCCAGCGCGCCGCGGGCATTGGACCGGGGCTGGTGGCCGTGAGCAATCATCGTCACCAGCAGCCTGGCGGCCACATCGGTCCGGCCGGCGCGCACCAGGCAGATACCGGCGACGCCAAACAGGTGGCTCGTGCCGGCCAGGTAATGCTGGTCGAGTCCGAGCTGCAGCGAATCACGGGTCAGCTCGCATGCAGCCCGCAGGTCGCCCCTGCCGGCCATCATGTGGAGCCGCAACCCGGTGATCAGATGGATCAACAGGTGGTCCGGCGACAACGACCTGGCCTTGTCGAGACCATCGCGCCAGCGGCGGTCGGATTCGCGAGGGTCGACCCTCACCAACGCCAGTCCCTCGGCCCAGCCCGCCAGCGCGGCGGCGCTGGCGCTGTGGGTGCGAGCGGCTATCTCGCGCACCTTGTCTGCGTGGCGACCGGCGGCCGGATCGTCGGTGTAGGTACCGAGATGAAAGGCGCGCATTCCGTGCGCCCACATGGCAGCCGTCTCGACCTGCGATCGCGAGATGTCCAGCCATTCACGGGTCAACAGATCGGACTGATCGACATCGAGCACGTTGTTCAGGTAGACCGCGGCCAAGGCGCCATGGCAGTAGCCGAACGGGTCGGACGGATCGGCATCGAGCCCTTGGCGGGCCAACTCTTCGGCCATCGGATCGACCGAGAAGTAGGCGCCCAACGCCTTGGCACCCAGCAGCGATCCACGGTTAGGAAGCTCGTCGCCGCCATGACGATCGATGAGATCGGTCGCCAGGGCGAACACCTCGAACCGCATGGAGAACACGCCCCACCAGCCGAGATCCAGAACCGTCGCCACCGCAGTAGCCAGGTCTCCGCGGGCCCGGGCGGTTTCGATCGACCGCCTGATGTTCGCCCACTCCTGACCCAGCGCCACCCAGATGTCTGCCTCGCTGGCACCGAGCAGGTCGCCGCACTGGGCCGACACCATGTCGGCGAAGTACTGCTGGTGAAGGTCCAGATAGTGCTGCGACTCGCCGCGCTGGTCGAGTGCGTCGGCGGCGAACTGTTGCAGGGTCTGCAGCATCCGGAAGCGCACGCGCCCGCGCCCGGCTTCGCGTTCGACCATCGACTTGTCGACCAGCGCCTCGACCAGGTCGAGCGAGTCGATTGCGTCGATGGTGTCGTCGGCACACACCGCCGCAACTGCTTCGAGCGAAAACCCGCCCCGAAACACAGACAGCCGCTCGAACATGCGAGCCTCGTCGTCGGCCAGTTGTTCGTACGACCACAGGACGGTGTCGCGAAGTGTGCGGTGCCTGCCGTCGGTGTGGGCGTCGCGCAACACGCGGAACCTGTCGGCGATTCGCTCGAGCAGCTGTTGCGGGCTGAGAACGCGGGCCCGCGCCGCGGCCAGTTCGATCGCCAGCGGTATGCCGTCGAGCGCGGCGCACAGTTCGGCGATGGCAGCGCGATCTTGTTCGGATGCCGAGAAGTGAGCGTCGCGCTCGGAGGCTCTGGCACAGAACAGCTCGACGGCGTCGGACGTAGCCTCGAGCGGAGCCACCGGAAACACCCTCTCGCCGGCGCAGTGAAGCGGCTCGCGGCTGGTAGCCACCACCAGCGATCGTCCACCCGTGAGCATTTCGACGAGGTACCTGGTCGTGTCGAGCACGTGCTCGCAGTTGTCGACCACTATCAGCATCCGTCGGTCGGCGACGAAGTTGGCGATACTGGCGGCCATATCCAGCCCGGGTTGCAGCCGAGCACCGATCGATTGAGCCAGCGCCTCGGCGACGCTGTGGGCCTGGGTGACCGACGCCAGCTCGCAGAACGCGACGCCGTCGGGGAACTCGGTGGCGAGCACCTTGGCGGCCTCCAGCGCCAGACGGGTCTTGCCCACACCTCCCACGCCGACGAGGGTCACCAGCGGAGCGCTGTCGCCGAGCGCAACGATCGCGTCGACCTCGGACCTGCGCCCGACGGTTTCGTCCAAGAGGGGCGGGATGCCTCTGATCTCGCCCGCGGACCGCGCCCTCAGCGGGCGCTCGTCGACGACCAGGCCGTCGGCCATCAACACGCCGACGTTCTCAGAGCCAATGCCCTTCAGCAGGTGTGGGCCGCGATCCTCGATCGAATACCCGACGACCAGGGGCGCGGTGGTGGACGAAACCGCGATCTGGTCGCCGTTCGCAACATCCATGACACGGGTAGCCCGAATGATCGTCTGCCCGTAGTAGTCGGTGCCCGAGTCGTTCAGGTACGCCTCGCCGGTGTGTAGCCCGATACGAACCCTCAGCCGGTCGTCGCCCGACCAACCGCTCGACTGCAGCCGTCTCTGCAACTCGACCGCGGCATCGGCAGCAGTCTGCGGTGAGACGAACACCGTGAGCATGCCGTCGCCGGTGTGTTTGAAGGTGCGCCCGCCGTGCGCCTCGACGACCTCGGTCAAGATCGAGTCGTGCGAGGCCATGGATGCGCGCATCTCGACCGGACGCAGCTCCCACCTCTTGGTGCTCGACTCGATGTCGGTGAACAGGAAGGTGATCGTTCCCTCGGGAAGACTGGTCATGGCGCTTCGGAACTCGTTGGGGTTGCTGCACCGACGATATGGGCAAAGATCTCGTCGATCGAATCTGAGTCGGCGGTCGTGTCGCCCGCCAGGCTGCGGCGTCTCGGACGGACGATCTCATCGGCCAGTTCGACTATTGCCCGACGGGCGTCGGGCGACCAGCCTTCGCCGATGTTCCGGCACGAAAGCCGTAGGTCGATGCCTGGCGCACGGACCCCATTGTCCACCAAGAACTTGACCTCCCGAGCATTCGCATGGGCACAGTCGGGGCCTTCGCACACCAGTTGAGCGAAACGGCTGACCAACACCATCGGATCCACCACCGATGCCTGCGAGGTCGTTCGCTGAAGCCGCAGCAGCGTCTCGAGATGCATCTGTGCCTGGAAGGCGTCACCCCGGGCGAAATAGAAGCGGGCCGCGCAGCCGAGAACGCCTGCATCGCGTGGACGCAACTTGAGGGCGCGACGTATCAGCGCCTGGGCCCTTATCGGCTCGTCTTGCACCACCGCGGTGAAGTTCGCCGCGTGCAACAGATTGCGCACGTGGTTGCGCTGCACCTTGCGCGCCTCACGAAAGTGACGGTCTGTCTCTGCCACCAGGGCATCGATCTCGGCCCCGAGCCGATCTGGTTCCTGCGAGTCGGCGAGCTGTCGGCGCAGCATCTCGGCCTTGAGGTCGAGAGCGTAGGCGTACCCGCCATGTACCTCTGCGCTGGGGTCGTTCATGGCCCGCGACACCCGCAACGCTTTGCGGTACGCCTCGATGGCTCCATCGATGTTGCCCCGCTGGATCTGCGCCCTGCCGAACGCTGCGACGCTGTCGAGCCTGGACTGATCGACCCGGAGGAACCGGGCCCGCAGTCCCGAAGCCTCGAGCAACGGCGGGATCCATCGGCCCATCACATAGATCGCCCCGAGCACTCCCAGCACGATGGCCCCCGCAGTCCACGACCCGAAGTCGAGTGCGTTCACCGCCTTGCGTGCTCCTGCGGGCCACGCTGCGATCCATGTGACGATGGCGAGCACCACGATGATCGCCCGCAGATGTGGCGTCACCTCCACCTTCAACTCGGGGTCGGAGTCGGTGGCCAGTTCCTTGCCCGAGTCGTGGTTGTCCCACATGTGCCACAAGCGCTGCCCCAACGTCACCAAGACCATGGCCGCCACGGCGTACAAGGCCACGGCCAACACCCCGGCCCAGGTCGACGAGATTGTGTCTGGCACGAACCAGGGTCGGCCGACGGGCGAGATCCGGTCGTAGAGCGCCTCGTCGCCGTCGAACAAGATTGCCCAACCCGACTGCACTGCAGAGCCCGAGCTCTCCCAGGTGTTGAAGGCGAACAGCCCCGTCATCAGCACCATGTGATTCGAGATCAGGGCTCGCCACCCGACCCGCCACCTGCGTTGGAAGCCATAGCGGGCAGTGGCATCGCGTTCGGCCCGCCCTTGAATCTCCACGCCACTGACCTCTAGGAGTTCGACCCCGATATAGGTCATGCACTCGTCGAGGTTCGACGTGTAGTAGGTATGGTCGCGCATCGACGATCGCAGGTTCGACACGGGCCACGCCTCGGGCCTGCCGTCGGTGATGGTTTGGGTGGGCCCGGCCGGAACGGGGTCCTTGGCGGCATAGAGATCGACCCAGCGTCTTGTTCCTCGGGAGAGGTCATCTGCTATGGGCGGGATGCGGCCCAGGGCCGTGGCCATGACGCCGACGACCATCACCACAGCGCTCACCGTGGCGACGAATGTCGCGAACCCCAGCGGCACTATCAGCGAGGTCACGACGGCGGCGACGCCGCCCAAGATCAGCGGCAGGATGTGCAACGACAGGGCCTCGGTGCCATCGCCGGCATCCAACCGCAAACGCCACATCGAGTCGTCTCGGCGGTCGGCCAGGAACTGCTGGGCCACCACCAGCCCCAGAACCGTGGCTGCCGCTATACCCGCCATGACCAGCAGTCCGATCATCTGGTTCTGGACGTCGAGATACCGGGTAGCGACCGCGAATACGGCCGCCGCCACAGGGGTGACCAGGCCAGCGTTCCTGAGCCCCACGGTGCTGCGGTCGGTCAGCAGGTTCGCCATCGCCCACACCTTGGGCAAACCCGAGCCCACCGATATGAACGAGTCGATCTTGTCGAGACCGTTGTCATGGTCGGCGCCGATGTCGGCCAACACCTGGTACGAGACAGCGGCGCCCTGGCTGTGGGCAAGCACCACGATTCGCTCGCACCCCTGAGCCTTGAGCCACCTGAGCCCTCTGGCAACCGGAGCCTTGATGGCCCCAGCCTGGGTAGGACTCGAAAGCAACCGAAGGCTGTCGCCCACCGTTCCGACCAATATCAGTTGCAGGCGAGCGACGGTGTTCTTCAAGAAGGCAACGGGCAAAGCGCCCGCGACGCTGCCGATGACGAGCAGCAGGGTGCCCAGGGCCAAGATCAGCGGAGACAGCGCTATCAGCACCATCAGCGCCAGCAGCAAGCCGAATACCCTGGCCAACGCACCGACGCGTTCCTTGCCGACCGATTGGCGGAACCTGGATACCGCTGCACGGAACTGCGAGTTCGCGTGCAAGGCCAAGATTGCCGGCACCGCCGAGAAACTCCACGTCCACAACTCGCCGAACGTCGGAGGTTCGAACGTCTCGGCCCACCAACCCTCGGCGACCAACCACCGCTTGTGTTCTGGCGGCTGCTCGCCGTTCACCGCCAGATCGACGTGCATGGTGAGGTTGGCCGGCGTGTCACCACCGGGTTTGAGGTTGGCCTCAGGTATCGAGACCTTGGCGGCGCGTGCACCCTCACCCGCCACCCACGACTGAAGCCAGCGCGTCAGCGAGTCGGACCACTCGGTAAGGGTTGCGCCCTGGCGCTGATTGCCGATGCCGTGCACCACGAGCAGTCCCAGGTCGTAGCCCGCCGATGGCGACTCGATCTTGGTCGCGAACGGCTCGCTGTCGTAGCTCTCGTTCACGGCGCCCCCTGCTGAAGGCGATTGTAGGCCCAGCCGGATGCCCGCCTGTCCTGAACGGGTCAGGATGGAACCGGCTGCGAGCCCCGGATCAGCCTGCCGTTCAGCGCCCCGGTCGGTTCGCCGTCACGGAACGCGACGTGGCCTGAGACGATCGTGGCCACATAACCATTCGCTCGCTGCACCAGCCTGCGGCCGCCCGCGGGCAGATCGTTCTCGACGACCGGTTCGTGGGCATACAGGTTGTCGAAGTCGATGATGTTGACGTCGGCCTTGTAGCCGGGCGCCAACACTCCCCTGTCCTGCAGGCCGACCAGTTCGGCCGTCTCCTTGGTCTGCATGGCGACCAGCCTCTCGACCGGCATCAGTTGGCCACGTTTGCGGTCGCGGCCCCAATGCGCCAGCAGTGTGGTCGGAAAGCTGACGTCGGAGATGGCGCCACAATGGGCTCCGCCATCGGAAAGCCCCATCACGGTGTGCGGGTGTTCCAGCATCTCGGCGACGAAGTCGAGGTTGCCTGGCCCATAGTTGAACAGCGGGTGATAGATCAGCGCCTTGCCGTCCTTTTCCAACATCACCTGAAGGGCGATCTCGTTGGGCGTGGTACCCGCAGCCTCGGCGATGGCGGCGAACGATTCTTCCGGGTCTGGCTCGTAGTTGGCCGGATCGCCCAGTCGGAACATCTTGTGCCAAGAGGTCACGATCTCCCTGGCCAGCAGACCGTCCGGCAGCGCGCACTCTTCGGACAAGAGCGCGTCGCGTGTCTGGGGGTCTTGCAGGGCGGCGATCTTGTCTTCGAGCGACAGGTGCTGCAGCTTGCGCCACGTCGGGTGGAAGCTGAAGGGGTTCAGTGTCGCTGTGAGTCCCATCAGCACTCCGGTCGCTCGCGGCGGCACCTGCCCTCGCATCGGCAGGCCGTCCGACTGGGCCTGGGAGATCGCGTCCAGCAGCTGGGCCCACCACTCGGGGCGGGCGTCTTGTTGCTCGACCGTGATCGAGCACGGCCGGCCGGATTCTTCGACCATTCGTCTGAACACTCGGAATTCGGTCTCGAAGTCGTAGAAGTCCGAGATGCCCTGCAGCACACCCTTGCCCAGCTCGCCGAGCACCCTGGCGATGCCGACCAGCTCGTCCTCGTGAACACCGATGGTGGGCGTCAGCACGCCCGAGCTGTCCTTGTGCTTTTCGGTGCGCGATGTGCTGAAGCCGAGCGCGCCGGCCTCGATTGCCTCGCGCACGACCGCCGCCATCTGTTCGATCTCTTCTGGCGTGGCCGTTTCGTGAGCGGGTCCGCGCTCGCCCATCACGTAGGCACGAACGGCGCCGTGGGGTACCTGGGTGGCCACGTCGATGGCGAACCGGCGTCGTTCGAGCGCGTCGAG
>JAGQSP010000131.1:0-1963 GCA_020439485.1 Acidimicrobiales bacterium
GATCCACTCGTCGCCGTCGCGCTCGGCCTTGGTCTGGAGGCTGGCGACGTCGGAACCGGCGCCGGGTTCGGAGAACATCTGACACCACAGGGTGCGGCCCGCGATGTTGTCGGGCATGAACGTCTTCTTCTGCTGTTCGGTGCCGAAGTCGTTCAGCACCGGCAGGCACATGCCGTGGCTGATGATGAACTCGTTGTTCATCGTCGGGAACTTCGACATCTCCTCTCGAACGATGCGGTCGTGAGCCTTGCTCAGCCCGGCCCCGCCGTATTCGCGGTCGAACACGATGCCCGCCAGCCCAGCCTCGGCGAGCTTGGCCTGGAACTGCTTCTGCTGTTCGAAATCGGCGGCAGGCACGGTGTTGGCCGCCAGGAAGCTTCGCACCTTCTCTCTGAACTGCTCGGCTTCCTCGGTGGTGAGAACGTCGTCTGCCATTTGACCACTCCTGGGTACTCGCGACCGTTGCGCTGCTGGACAACAGTATCTACCAGAACTGTATGCTGGCGAACAATCATGGGGTACGAGTCGACGCGCCAACCGGCACGACAACCGAACGTCGCTGCTCCACAGGCAGCACACGAGCTCGACGCGCCGCCCTGGTTGCGGGTCGAGTCGACGCTGATGGCAACAGCGCGCCTCATACGCGAGGCCTACGACAAGGCCCTCGCCCCGCTGAGCCTCAACCTCACCACCGCATCGATGCTGGCCTACGTGGCCGAGCGCGGACCCACCACCCAAACCGTGCTGGCCGACCGCATGGGCATCGGTCGGGCCGCGGCCGGCACCGCCATCGATCGCCTCGAGTCCAGGGGTCTGGTCGAGCGGCGACCCGATTCCGAAGACCGCCGGGTGTGGCTGGTGACCGTCACAGACACCGGTGTCACCGTGGCCGCAGACATCGCCTCGATCGACGGCCAGGTGCGCTCGCGCCTGCGCCGCGATGTCAGCCGCGAGGACCGCCAGATGCTGGCGTCGCTGCTGGTGCGGCTCCAGCACAACCTGATCTCCCCCAACCAACCAAACGGAGAACCAAGATGAGAGAAGCAGTCATCGTCGATGCCGTGCGCACGCCGGGCGGCAGGCGCAACGGCATGCTCAAGGACTGGCACCCGGTAGACCTCGCAGCCCACGTGCTGAAGGCCCTCGAGGAGCGCAACGGCCTGGACCCGGCAATGGTCGACGACGTCGTCATGGGCTGTGTCATGCAGGTCGGCGAGCAGTCGCTGAACATCGGCCGCAACGCCGTGCTGGCCGCCGGCTGGCCAGAGTCGGTGCCCTCCACCACTGTCGACCGCCAGTGCGGTTCGAGCCAGCAGGCCATCCACTTCGCGGCTCAGGGTGTCATGGCCGGCGCCTACGACGTCGTCATCGCCGCTGGCGTAGAGGTCATGACCCGCACCCCCATGGGCGCTTCGGTCGTTCCCAACATGGGCTTCCCCTTCCCGCAGTCGATGCAGGACCGCTACGCCGACACCGGCCTTCCGCCGCAGGGCATCGGCGCCGACATGATCGCCGACGAATACGGCCTCACCCGTGAAGACCTCGATGCCTTTGGGGCCGAGAGCCAGCGCCGCGCCGCCGTGGCCACCGCCGAGGGTCGCTTCGAGAACGAGATCATCCCCGTTCCGGTGGTTGTCGACGGCGAGACGGTCATGATGACCAAGGACGAGGGCATCCGCGAGGGAACCACCCCAGAGACCCTGGCCAACCTCAAGCCGGCCTTCAAGGAAGACGGCAAGATCACCGCGGGCAACTCCAGCCAGATCAGCGACGGCGCGGCCGCCGTTCTCATCATGAGCGCCGAGAAGGCTGCCGAGCTGGGCCTCAAGCCCCGCGCCCGGTTCCACAGCTTCGCCCTGGCCGGCACCGACCCGGTCACCATGCTGAAGGGCCCGATCCCTGCCACCGAGAAGATCCTGGCCCGTTCGGGTCTGACGATGGACGACATCGACCTGTTCGAGGT
>JAGQSP010000131.1:2055-8236 GCA_020439485.1 Acidimicrobiales bacterium
CTGGGTTGCTCGGGAGCCAAGCTCATGACCACCCTGCTCAATGAGCTCGAGCGCACCGGCGGACGCTACGGTCTGCAGACGATGTGTGAGGGCGGCGGAATGGCCAACGCAACCATCATCGAAAGGATTGGCGACTGATGCCACGCATGAATCTCGAAGGAAGCTCCTCGATCGTCACCGGTGGCGCGTCGGGTATCGGTGAGGCCTGTGCCCGCCAGCTCGCAGACGCCGGGTCACGGGTCGTGGTCGCCGACCTCAACGAAGAAAAGGGCAGCGCGGTAGCGTCCGAAATCGGCGGCCTGTTCGTCAAGTGCAACGTCGCCTCGGTCGAAGATGCCCAGGCTGCGGTGGCTGCCGCGGTCGAGATGGGCCCCCTGCGCGCCCTGGTGAACTCGGCCGGCCTGGGTTATGCCGGCCGCACCGTCGACCGCAATGGCGACCCGTTCCCGCTCGACAAGTTCGAGTTCGTGCTGCGGGTGAACCTGATCGGCTCGTTCAACATGCTGGCCCAGGCGGCAGCGGCCATGGCCAAGACCGACCCGGTCGACGCCGACGGCGCCCGTGGCGCCATAGTCAACATGGCCTCGGCTGCGGCTTTCGACGGCCAGATCGGCCAGTGCGCCTACTCGGCATCGAAGGGTGGCATCGTCGGCATGACCCTGCCGATCGCCCGAGATCTGTCGGCGCTGGGTATTCGTGTCAACACGATTGCGCCTGGGCTCATCGACACGCCGATCTATGGCGAGGGCGAACAGAGCGAGGCGTTCAAGGCCCACCTGGGTCAAAGTGTGCTGTTCCCGAAGCGTCTCGGCACCGCCGAGGAGCTGGCGTTCGGTGTGATGGAGTGCATCACCAACCCGTACATGAACGGCGAGACCATCCGTCTCGACGGCGGCATCCGGATGCCGCCCAAGTAGTCCGGCCAAGAACGATCTGGGGACGATTAGGAGACACATGTCAGAAGAAGCAGCAGTACTCACCGAGCGTCGTGGGCGGGTGATGGTGATCACGCTCAACCGGCCCGACGCCATGAACGCCATCAACGGTGCGCTGTCCAACGGTTTGATGGATGCGGTCAAGGAGCTGGACTCAGATCCAGAGCTGACGGCAGCTGTCATCACCGGCAACGGCCGGGGCTTTTGCGCCGGCATGGACCTCAAGGCCTTCCACCGGGGCGAAGACATCGGACCATTGTTCGACTTCGTGAAGGTGGGCAGCCAAAAGCCACTGATCGGCGCGCTGCACGGCTTTGCGCTGGCCGGCGGATGCGAGATCGCCCTGACCTGCGACCTGTTGGTCGCCGACGCAGGCACCAAGATCGGTATCCGTGAGGTCAAGGTCGGCCTCTTCGCCGGAGCGGGTGGTGTGTTCCGCCTGCCGCTGCGCGTCGGCTACGCCCGAGCCATGGAGATGGCCCTCACGGGCGAGCCCATCAGCGCCGAGGAAGCCCTCGAAGCGGGCATGTTGACCCAGGTCACCGAGCCGGGTGGGGCGCTCGAGGCAGCTATCGCACTGGCCGAGCGCATCGCCGAGAACGCACCGCTGGCGGTGGCCGCATCCAAACAGCTCGTCAGGGCTGCGGGCATGGGCTACGACGAAGATCAGCTGTGGGAGATGCAGGTTCCCCTTCAAAAGAAGGTGTTCACCTCCAACGACGCCAAGGAAGGGCCTTTGGCCTTCGCCGAGAAGCGCAAGGCCAACTGGTCAGGCACGTGATCTGACCAAACCGGCAAACGCCGCAACTGCCGATATGGAGGCGACTTCTCCCCGGTTTCCGGGGTCTAGTCGCCTCCGTATCCAGTTTTGGGGATCCGAGCGGGCCGCCGAATACATCTGAAAGCCTTTTCATGTCACGCAGGGCGGGATAGCGTCAGATCTCTGCGGCACAAACCCCATTCCTTCGCCCTCGTTGGAGTTCTGATGCATCCATCTCGCCTCATCTGTGTGCCGCGCTTTCGCGCCTTGTTCGCGGCATTCGTTGCGCTGGCCGTTGGCACGGTGTTGCTCACTCCGGTAGCCGCGGGCGCGGTGGTCACCGAAGAACCCCGCCTCGATGTGCCGATACCCCGCGACGGCGAAGTCTGGGATGCCGAGCAGGTCGGGCCATACATGGTGGTCGCAGGCAACTTCACCCAGGTCGAGATCTACCGCAACGGACCCATCGTCAACCAACCGGGCATCTACGCCTATGAGATCGACAGTGGGCGGTTCCTCGACACCTTCAGGCCGACATTGAGTGCGGCCAACAAGGCGGTCGAGGTCCGCGACCTCGAGGCCGCACCCGATGGACGCAGCGTGTATCTCGGAGGCCGCTTCACCGCCATCGACGACCACACCGATGGGCGCACACGCACCCGCAATCGTCTGGCCCTGCTGTCGGTGCCCGATGGTCGCCTCGACCGAAACTTCGCCCAGGCTGGTGTCGACTCGAAGGTCCTGACCATCGCTGTTTCGGGCGGATACTTGTACGCCGGGGGCATCTTCCAGCAGGTTTACGACACCGCACCCGGTCGGCCACCAATCGTTCAACCCGTCCGCGGGCTCGCCCGTTTCGATGCAACGTCGGGCGCCTTTGATACCGGCTTCAGGTTCGAGACCAACGAAGACGCCGGAAGCATCAACGGAGCGATCCGCAACTTCGGCGTCTCCCGAGTCGATGTGTCGCCCGACGGCAGCCGTCTGGTCGTCGCCCACCGCGGGATGCAGATCTTCAACCGGTCGAACAACACGGCGTACCGCCGACCGGGAGTCGCCATCATCGCTCTCGGCGGCACGCCGTCGGTAACCGCATTCCAGGCCCTGTACCCAGACCCGAACGACCCGGTGCAGGACTTCTACTGGGGTGGCCAGTGCAGCGGGCGCGGCATCCAGATCAAGGACCTCGAGGTCAGCCCCGACGGCAGCTTCTTCGTCACGACCCACCAGGGCGCCGATGGCGGCTACCAGTGCGACACCGCAACCAGATGGCCGATGACCGACAATCCCAGTCGTCCCGACTGGGTTGCCCGGGCGTTCGACTCGGTCTTCTCGGTGGGCATCGACGACGACGCGATCTACATAGGCGGCCACTTCCGCTACATGGTCAGCCCTGCCGCGCCATCGTCGTATCCAGGGCGCACCGCGGCAAACGGCCAGCGCGTCGGCGACATGTATACGGCAAGTCCCACCAGCTCGCCCTTCCGCAACGATCTGATCAACCCGGGCTATGTCTATCCCGCCGACCAGATCGGTGCTCTCGACCCGGTAACGGGTAAGGGCATACCGGCGTTCAACCCAGGCAGCGATGCGTTCAAGGGCATCCTGGCCATCACTGTGGTCGACCGTGGCGTCGTCATCGGCCAGGACCGCAACTATGTGTCGGGCGAGCGAACAGGTCGCTCGGCCTTCTTCGACGAGAACCCGCTGGCCGGCGACCCCAGGTGCTCGGTGACACTGGGCGCGGACCGCAGCCCGGTGATCTCGTTCACCGACATCGGTGGGGTGAACACCTACAGCCTGGCGCGCAACGGCGCCTGGCTGTCGAATGTCGCCGGCACCACCTATACAGACACGAATGCCCCGCTCGACACCGACCTCACCTACGAACTGCGCTTCAACCGCAACGGGTTGAGCCAGACAGCGCCGTGCGGCACGGTTCGTGTTCCTTCGGTGGCCCTGGTTTGCACCGCGACGCCGCTGGCACCGACGACCGTCGAGATCAGTTGGAACGATGCCGAGGGTTCCCGATACGTCGTTCGCCGTGACGGCCTCTGGATAGCCGATGTAGACGGCCTGTCCTATACCGATTTCGCCGCAGAACCAGGTGTTGTCAACAACTATCGCATCGACGTCATCCGCAACGGACAGCTGATCCGGTCTGGCACATGCTCGACAACACCGGCCGCTCCCCCGGCGACCTGTTCGGTCAGCGTCGTCGGCAACGAGGTAACCGTCAGTTTCAACGGCGATGCCTTCAGCCGTGTCTCGGTGCGACGCGACGGGGTCTGGCAGGCGACCGTTGAGGGTGTCGACACGTACAGCCATACCGTCGAACCCGGCACCTATTCGTATTCGGTGCGCGGCACGGTGAACGGCGTCGACGTCGAGTCCGACTGCGGTTCGGTCACCATCGACCCCGCCGACGCCGCGTGCGTCATCGCAGTCGTGGGCGACGATGTGGTTATGTCGTGGCAAGACGTCGGTGCGCAGTCGTACCAGGCCCGTACCGACGGTTCGTGGGCTGCGACCCTGGGGGCCGGTGTCACGTCGTGGACCGACACCGGAGCCAATGGCCAGGGCAAGGTCTACGAGCTGCGATACCGCCTGAACGGCATCACCTCGACCATCCCCTGCAACTAGCTCTCCGGATTCATCAATTCGCTCGTGCGACGGCGGACCCTGGGGTACAGTCGCGTTCACGGCTAATCGGCTGAGAAGGGAGGACCTCGACATGCAAGCTGTGTTTGACGTCTCTCTCGCCGGTCGCGCCGTTTCCACCCTCGTGAGGTGATGTCGAGCGATCGGCGATCTGTTCAGATCCCGTTCGTTCTCACCCATCAGAGGTACCCAAATTGCGTCCGACTCCGGACTGGCTCGTTGACGAGCCCTATGACGACGTCGACCTCGGCGTCTTGAAAAGCGGCAAGGAAGCCCAGGTGAACGTCATCGAGCGTTCCGGGCCCAATGGCCGCACTTGCCTGATCGCCCGCAAGCGATACCTGCCCCGCGAGGTCAAGGCCAAGGGCACGCTGGAAGCCATGGGCGTCCAGCGTGCATCGACGTTTCGCAACGACGTCGAATATCGCGAAGGCAGGCAGTTCAGAAAGAGCCGCGACCGCCGTGCGGTCGAGAAGATGACCACACACGGCAAGCGCCTGCTGCAGGACCGCTGGACAGGTCATGAGTACGAGACCATGTCGAAGCTGTGGGAGCGAGGCGCTCCGGTGCCCTACCCCATCGACTATGGCGAGGACGTGTTCGATCTGGAATACGTGGGCGATGCGGCCAGCGCAGCGCCACAGCTGTATGCGGCTCGGCTCGACGCGGACCAGTTGATGTCGGCGTTCGATCAGCTCGTCGAGGGTCTGCGGACCATCACCTCAGTGGGCTACGCCCACGGTGACCTGTCGGCGTACAACCTGCTGTGGTGGCAAGAGCGGCTGTTGTTCATCGACTTTCCGCAGGCCGTCGATATCGCCGCCAACCCCCAAGGGTTGGGATACCTGCACCGCGATGTGCTCAACGTGTGCGCCTGGTTCGAGCGACGTGGCGTTGCGATGGACCCCGAGGAGGTGTTCGCCGACCTGCTGGCTTTCACCTAGATGCCCGGGTGTACCGTCGCTGCCATGGTGTACAGACGGTTGGGCGTGGCCTTGGCATTGGCACTCTTCGGTGGCTTGCTGGCCGTGACGCTGGGCGCTTCACCCGGCCACGGCCAGAGCCCCGGCACCTCGTTCTCGCAAGTCGACCGGGTCCTGGTGTCGACCGTCGAGGACGGCGTTCAGCCGTTCTACGTGGTGCGAGCCAGCTCGGCATTGAGCCCCAACGGGAACTGGGTCGCGTTCACCACGGGCGGCACCGGCATCCACGGGGTGCCCACCCTCGAGCGGCTGTATGTTCACAACCTGGCTACGGGCCAGGCATGGACCCTCGACGCCGACCTGTCCAACCGTTTCTTCCGGCTGGGCGCCGTCACCGATGAGGGCGATGTGATCGTGTCGACCAACGTGGCGCTGGTGGCGGGCGATGTCGACACCACGGCCGACACTTACCGGGTGGGTCCCGACCTGGCCCCAGAACTGATCACCTCGGGCACCGACGGGTTCGTCGCCTTCAGCGAGGTGGTTGCCTCGGGCAACGGCGACGTCACCGCATCGCTCGAGAAGCCCTCGCCCGATGCTGCGACCTCGGTGGTGGTTCGCGATGCGTCGGGCGGGGTCGTGGTTGAGGGCGACTTCGACGACTGTGCCCCCGGCTCGTGCCAGCTGAGCCTGTCCGACGATGGACAAACGCTTGTGGTGGCACGAACCGGTCCCACGCCGGGCGACTGGCTGGGAAACCTGCTTTCGGTCTCGGCCGCGTCCGAGCTGGGGGCCGACACGGCTGGCACTCCCTTCCCCAGTACACAAGCGGCCGCGGCCGGGAGTGCCAACCTCCACACCAACTGGGACGGGTCGGTGGCGCTTTGGGCGCCGTACCCCGG
>JAGQSP010000013.1 GCA_020439485.1 Acidimicrobiales bacterium
CGGCTGTTGCCAGAGGGCGACGGAATGACCCTGGTCGACCGCGACCCGGCGCTCGACAACACGGGTACCCAGATCGAACTGGCCGCCGGCGCTACTGGCACCATCTTGGTGACCACGCCGGCGGCCGAGAACGAAACCCAGCTCCTCCCCGGACTAGACATGCGCTGTGCTGTCAGGGGTTTGTCCCTGGCCGAGGCCAGGAGGGTTGCCGCAGGTGCCGGATTCGAGGTGTCGATACCCGACGGGTTCGATGTGGCCGAGACGTCGGTGGTTGCTGACGCACTCACCCAGGGCTCAACCGTCTACGTGTTCTTCGACATCCCTCTCTCGGACCAGAACTGCTAGCGAACCAGAGCCCTACAGGTACTGCACCGAGTTCGCCCGGTCGATCATGTAGCTGAGGTTGCCGTTGGGCCAGGTGCTTTGATAGCTGCCGCTCAGGGCGTAGCTGTCGAAGTGCTTGACCCGGTCGCATCCGCTGCCGTACGTGACGGTCGAATTGATGCGGTTGACCCAATTGCTCGGAAGATTGAGCCACCCACCGCTGCAGCTGGAGCCCGCGATCGACAAGCTCGAACCCGAGTAGTTGCTTCCCTCCCAGTGGCGGGCGAGTGTTGCGTAGCGGGCTCCCGCGGCAACCTCTCCCTCGGAGGCCCACTGGCCTACACCGACCGACGCCGCAAGGCTGTCGAAGGAGCCGGTGGTGCACTCGGGCTCGGAAAGGACGAACTCGCCGTCGTCGTTTTGGCCGAGCACCACCGCAATGCAGTGTTCTTGCTCCTCGGCCGATGACCACGAGTTCTTTCCGAACGCGAGCATTGGGACGGATACGGCCAGGGCCGCGATGATCAGCAGGTACCGCCGCACAGCGATCTCCTCCAGATTGGTCCCACCCAGCTCTGGCGGCCACGGACCGTAGCCGCATGTCGTGAAGAGCTGCAAGCAGAACTTCCGGTTCACCTGTCCCCAGAAGCGCCCGATCGTCCTCTCAACTGGCAATTGGGAGGACCATCATGGTCACTGCGGTCGGCGAGATCCCGCCAACATCACAGCAGCGAGAGGCTCTCAGGGCATTCGTCCTGTCTGCCACCACTGCCGAGGTCGTGGATCGACTCGCGCGTTCTGAGGGACGGCTCCGCGAGCTCGACGAACAGCTTCAGCTGATGCGCGAGAGCCTCGTCGACCACGAGGCCTGAGCCTGCGACCAGTCGGTCGCAGTGCTCGGGTTTCGGGTCCTCCTATTTTGTCGCGCCCAAATTCGCGCTTGCGACCAAGGGTCGTTTGACGCGAGTCTCTGTCGAGACCCCCGGTTCGGTGGCCATGTCTGTCCTCCCACCCGGCTCGGCTGATGCCGAACCGGAGGGTCAACCCTCTAGGGGCTCGCCCAGCTTGGCTGCGATGGCGCTCCAAGCCCCGTCGGCGATGAAGCGGTAGCCCTTGTCGCCGGGGTGGAAGCGATCGGCGGCCAGGGTGTTGGACCGCTCGGGCCACCGGTAGGGCTCGAACAACGTCACGTCGCCCTTGTCTGCGGCCGCGGCGAACGGACCGCGAATCGCACGATTTCGAGCCCGGCCGCCAGGCCCTGCGATCTTGCCGAGCAGTGTGCCCGCGGGCAAAGACGTCACGAGCGACTCGGCATCTTCTCGCATCGTTTCGGCCCTGGCTCCTGCGATGAAATCGTTGGTGCCGATCATGCAAGTGACCAGGGCGGGCTCGAGGTCGAAGCGGTCGATGAGTGGTATCTGCTCGCCGACAACGTGGAACATTCGAGCACCTGTCATGGACAGATTGACCACGCGCCAGCTGGGGTCGAAGGTTTCGCGCAAGCGGGCCAGAACCTCGGGCACCCAGCCAGTCTGGGGTGAACTGGCGCCCACGCCCTGGGTGGCCGAGTCGCCCAGGGCAACCCATAGAGGCCCGGGCGATGCAAGCGCCAACTCGTTCTGCTGATCCCAGTACCGAGCGAAGGGTTCGCGTTGTGAGTCGACCTCGCGAACACCGCTCAGGAAGATCGAAGCGATGCGAGCCAGATTCCAGGGTTTGCGCTTGACCCGCAGGGTAGGCAGCCGCGGCTGTTCGGTCTCTTCCACGGGCTTCTGGTCAGTCCCAGCGGCGGCTGCCGGCCTTCCAGTCCTCGACGATCGCAGCCTCGCCGGGCTCGGCTCCGAAAGCCCGCAACTGTGGCCGCTCTCGAAGGCTGCGCTTCATCTCGGCGAAGCCGGGGAACGATGCCATCGTGACCACGGCGTCCCACAGCCTCAGTGCGTCCTCGTCGGTTGGGACGCGGCTGATGACGGGGCCGAAGAACGACGGGCCATCGGGTGGATTGAGCGACAGGATCGGTGTGCCCACGTCGCGACCAGTGCGCGAGAACGCCAGATCGGTCTCGGCTTCCAGTTCGGCATCCCATGACGTGTCATCTGCGGCCTCGGCAAACGACAGAGCGAGGCCCGCTGTCTCGAGTGCCGACTCGATGGCCTGGCGGCTACCCGGCGGCTCTCGGTCGTCGGTCGGGTAACTGTCGAACACCTGCGAGCCCATGGCGGTGTAGAGCCCGCCCAACACGTCGCGGCCCACAGCGGCCCTCACGGCCGCCGCGGTGCGCAACATGCGCAGCCCTGCTGTGTGGCCGGCCTCGTATTCGGGCGGGAAGTGGGTTGCGTAGTCGACGTCTTTGTTGATTATGCGAAGCGAGATGAAACGCCAGTCGACGGTGAGGCCTCTTTGCTGGACGACCTTGTTGACCCAGCGCGATGTGATCCATGCAAACGGGCAAACCGGGTCCCAGAAGAACTCGAGGTCGTAGTGATCGGAGCCGTTGGCGTTGGACATGTGATGACCATACAAGCGTCGGGGGTTGCAACCGCCCGCTCAGACCCGCACGGGCAGGGTCTTTGCGCAGTTCAAGAAGTTGGAGTGCGCCCGCGTGGCGGGTGCGGTGACATCTATCGAGGGATAGGCCTCCAGCAGCGCCCTGAGCATCATCTTGATCTGCAGGCGTCCCAGCCTGGCGCCCAGGCAGAAGTGTGTGCCGATGCCGAACGCCAGGTGATGGTTGGGCTCGCGGGTGATGTCGAACTCGTCGGGTCGGTCGAACATCGCCGGGTCACGATTGGCCGCCGGATACCACATCAGCAGCTTGTCGCCCGCCTTGATGTCGGCCCCAAGCAGGTGGTGGTCGACCGTCGCCGTGCGTCTGAAGTGCAGCACCGGGTTGGTATAGCGAAGGGCCTCCTCGACAAAACCCGGGAGGTACCGATCGAGGTCCGACATCAACAACTCGCGTTGGTCGGGAAACTCGCTGAGCATCTGCATGCAGCCGGTCAAAGACGACCGCGTCGTCTCGTTGCCTGCCACCAACAGCAGGTACCAGAGCATGATTATTCGTTCGTTGGTTAGGGGTTCGCCTTCTATCTCGGACTTGATGAAGGCGCTGACCAGGTCGTCGCCCGGGGCCGCCCGGCGGTCGGCGATGACGGCTCTGCCGTATGCGAACAGCTCGTCCTTGGCGCGCAGGAAGTCCTGCACGGTGCCACCGAAGTCGGGGTCGTGGTTGCCGATGATCTTGTTGCTCCAGTCATAGAACTGGCGCCGATCTTCGGCCTTGACACCGAGGATGTGCGACAGGGTCAGCAGCGGCAGCTCCGACGCGACCATCTCGACGAAGTCGAAACGATCGAGACCCTCTAGCCCGGCGACGACGTCGTCGCAGTATCGGGCTATGGCTTCGGTCAGCCCTGCAACACCCTTCGAGCCGAACGGTTCGCGGATCGAGTTGCGAAACAGGGTGTGATCGGGCGGGTCCATCGCCATCAGGTTCATTCGGGTTTCTTCGAGAATGGCCCCCGATATGTCGGCTCCGGTGAACCCGCCCAGCCAAGACGAGTAGGTGGTGGGATCGAGCGAGATCGTGCGTATTCCCTCGTGGCTGGTGACACACCAGAAGCCCGGTCCGTGTTTGCCACCTTCACGGCGCGGTGGCTCTGGATGCCACGCCACCGGGGCGGCCTCGCGGAGCTTCGCGAACTCGCCATAGGGAGGTCCGGACTTGAACGTCGCCGGGTCCCAGAGGTTCACATCGATGAAGTCCGGTGCGTAAGGAGATCGCTGGGTTTCCATGTTTCTCGCCCCTGTTCTGGTCGCACAAACTAGTCGGGGCAGGCCACACTGTCGGCATGTGTGAAGAGCCGTTGGGTCGCCTGGCGAGGTTGTTGCCGTGAAGTTCGTGGTGCGGTCCGGCGATGTCGAGGTGGCTGTGGCCGACCCCACGATGCTGAGGGCACTGGGACTTCCGGCCGGCGGCATCGTGACCCTGGGTTCGACCCATGTACTGGTCAAACCCGGCGAGGTCGCCTCACCTTCGTATCTGATGGTCGGAGCCAGGGACCTGGCCAACTCGGGCCTCGGTGTCGGATCGCCTGTGGACATCAAGCGCAAGGTGCTGGGACCCGCAGAACGGCTGGTGGTCGACGATCTGCCCCCCGACCTTCATGGCGTGCTTCACGCACTTCACGGCAGGCCGGCCACAGCGGGCGACTCGCTGAAGGTTCACGGCGCCTATCTGCAGGGCGGCGAAGATGTCAACCTGCGGGTTCTGGAGGTGGTGCCCGACGGCGTCGGGCTGATCGGCGCGCAAACGCTGGTGACCACCGAGCGGTCGACCACATCGGTTCGGGTGGGCTCGCCGTCCATCAGCGGTGCCCCCGTTGTCGGCGGCCCCGCCAAGCCGTCGATGGCGACCGCCTTGCTGGCCGGTCTCGAAAACGAGGTCGATCTGTTGACGGGCTGGTTCTCGCTGCTTGCAGGCCCCACCGACCTGGCCGGGTCGTGGGGTCTTCCCGAGGTGGCCGGAGTGCTGCTGGCCGGTCCCAACGGTTGCGGCAAGTCCGAGCTCGTGGCGGCGGCTGCGGCCAGAGCCGGCTGCAAGGTGGTCGAGATCGACCTGACGCTGGTGTTCAAGGCCGAGAGCCTGCTCGACAAGCTGTCGGCGGCCATCGAATCGGCAGACGGTCCCACCGTGATACACGTGGATCGGCTCGAAGCGATCACGGGCGACGGCACGCTGATCACGTTCAGGACTCAGGCCGCGGCCATTCTCAGGTGGTTCCTCGATGCTGTGGCCGACAAGCCCAGGCTCGCATGTGTGCTGGGCGTGACCTCGCTGGGGCAGCTCCATACATCGGTTGTCACGTCGCCCCTGCTGCCGCGTTCGATAACCATCCCGCCACCCGATGTCGACAGGCGCAGGTTGCTGTTCGAGGCTGCCACCGCTCGGTTGCCCACCGACGAACTCGATTCGGCACGGCTGGCAGCCGCCTCGTCGGGGTTCTCGGGCGCCGACATCATGGCCTCGGTGGTGCAGGCCTCAACCGTCATCGCCCGCGCCGGAGGCCGGCTCTCGACCGAGCTGATCCTCGAGTCGATCAGGGTGGTGACTCCCTCTTTGGGGTCGGTCCCGGTTGGCGAGATGACCTCGTTCGGGTTCGACAAGGTGGCCAACCTCGAGGATGTCAAGCAGCGCCTGACCGAGGCGGTGATCTGGCCGGTGGCCAACCCCGACCGTTTTGTCCAGCTCGGCATCGAGCCGCCAAAGGGCGTGCTGCTGTACGGCCCGCCCGGCACAGGTAAGACCTTTGTGGTGAAAGCCCTGGCCCACGAGGCCGGTGCAGCGTTCTTCTCGGTCAAGGGTGCCGAGCTGCTCGACAAGTATGTGGGCGAGAGCGAGCGCGGGGTTCGTGAGGTGTTCGCCCGGGCCCGGGCAGCGGCGCCGTCCATCATCTTCTTCGACGAGTTCGATGCTCTGGCCCCGGTCAGGGGGCGTTCGTCTTCGACGGTGTCTGACTCTGTGGTGGCTGCACTGTTGACCGAGCTGGACGGCGTGTCGGACAGAGGTCAGGTGGCGGTGATCGCCGCGACGAACAGGCCCGACCTGATCGACCCGGCACTGCGACGCGCCGGGCGTTTCGAGGTGCACATCGAACTTGGTCTGCCGCCTGCCGAGTCGCGTCGCAAGATGCTCGACCTGTCAGATGTGCCCCTGGCCGAAGACGTCGATCTCGACGAACTGGCGCGGCGGTGCGAGGGATTGAGCTTTGCCGACATGGCCGGACTGCTGCGCGAGGCAGCACTCGACACACTGCGAGGCGATCACGGTGCGATGACGGTGGGCTGGCCACAGCTCGAGTCGGCCCTGGCTCGTTTTCAGAACCGGGTCGACGACTGACCTTCAGCCGATGGAGTACACATCGGCGGCGGTGCCGTAGAACATGCGGTCCCGCTCGGTGTCGTCGAAGCTGGCTGCGATCTTCTTCAGGCCGTTCCACATGACGTGGTACGAAATCGACCATCTGTCGACGGGGAAGTTGCTCTCGAACATGCAGCGGTCGGGGCCGAAGCAATCGATCATGTGCAAGTACCAGCGCTCCTGGGCCTGAACGAACTCATCTGAGGTCGGTGGCCGTTCGGCGGTGTCCCAGCCGAACCCGTTGTCTGGCATCGCCATGCCGCCGAGTTTGGCGACGACGTTGGGGAACTTGGCCAAGGCCGCGATTCCAGCCTTCCACACCGGGTAGATCTCGTCGTGGCAGCCGGCGAAACGCCCGACGCCCAGGGGGGTGCTCAGGTGGTCGAGGACGATGGTCGTTGCCGGCGCTGCGGCCGCCAGATGGGTCAGCTCGTCGAGCTGATAGTGGTACTGCCAGGTGTCGTAGGTGAGGCCCAGCTCGCCCAGCCGCCGAACTCCGCGCTGAAAGGCGGCGTCTTCGTAGAGACCTTCGGGCGCCGCGCCTGGAATGCGCATGCCTGTGGGGTCGATCGCCCGGCTGCCGGCGTGGCGTATGCCCTTGAACAGCGATCCGCCGGCCTCGGCGTGGGCATCGAGAACCTCGTCTAGCTCGTCGAGCCTGAGGTCGGCGTGGGCGACGATGCCCTTGATCTCGGCCTTGCCAGAGCGGGCGCTGGCGGCCGCGTTGGCGGCCACGAACTCGGTCTCGCCGATGGGGCGCAGGTGCTGGGGCCCGTCGGCTCTGTAGTTCGACCTGCACTCGACGAACACGGTGGCGACCACGTTGTGGCCCGATTCGGTGTCGGAGTGCAGTTGCTCGAGGGTGTACGGAATGCGCCCGTCAGGGCCCCACAGGTGGTGGTGTGGGTCGATGATGCGCTGATCGGGGTCGACGATGTCTTCGACGACCTGGGCGAGCCACTCGTTAGAACCTGGTTCCATGAAACTGATTCTCCCAGACGCGCCAGTTTGCATGGGCATTTGCGTCGACGCCTGCTCAGGCGGTGGCCCAGGGCACCTCGCAGGCCTGACCGATCTCGACCTCGACGCTGACGGCACGGTTGCGGTGTGTTCCAGCGCACCAGGTCGGGAACACGAACGAGTACAGCCCTCCACCTCCGGCAGCCACGATCAACACGTCGTCTGGTGAACCGAACGCAGGCTTGCCGTTGCGCATCAGAGCGCGCTCGAATATTCGCTCGGCGACTGATGCCTTGGTGTGTCCGGCCCGGTGCAGGTGGTCGACCTGGTCGGGGTTGATCACCACCACCGCCTGCCCGCGCCCGAGGTTCGCATTGTTCGTACCGGGGGCGGCCAGCATCGCCGCCAGGCCGTCGATCAAACGGTTGGGAGATTCGGGGTCGTCACCGTCTCCGATGTGGATCACCGAATGCGGCGGTTCGGTGCCGATGACGGTGACCACCGACTGCTCGGCCGTGAACCCGCGGGTGGTGTGGAGCTGCGCCCAAGGGCTGCGCTGGTCTTCGGCCAGGCATTGGCCGAACTTGCCGCCGTGGCCCAGCAGCGTCATGTCGGACGATCCGGGTCTGCCGCCTCCGATGTTGATCATGGCCAACCGCAGAGCGCGGCCGATGGATGCGTTGGCCCTGTGGCCAGGCCCCAGCGCGCCGAAACCCGCCGCGACCCCACACGCTTGGGCGGCAGGGCCGTTGACGATGATCAGCGGTGCGGTTCCGAACGTCGTGGCCTGCATCTCGGTGAGATCGAACTCGGGTTGCACGACCGCCATCGCCGCTGCCAACACGATCGGCATGTGGTCGGGCAGGCAACCGGCCATGACGGCCGCCGCCGCCAGCTTCTCGACCGTGCAGGTTCCCATCATCGGCCCCATGATCCCCAGCGATGCGTCGGGGGGATAGCCGGTGGCGACGACCAGGCGCTCGACTCGCTGGGGCGTCGGCACGATGACCGGCAGACCGTCGGTGCAGCCCATCTCGTGCAGCATCTCGACCGCCGCGTATTCGTCGGGTGCCTCGATCATGGCCTGGCCTCCAACGCCGCAACGATGTGGGGTGCCACGTCGCGGGCGATCGCCTGCATGCGGCCCGAGCCCGTGCCCGCCACGGGATGCGGCAGGCGCACGCGCGGCACGGTCGGCATGCCAAATGCGTTGGCCACGAAATCGCCCTGTGCCCAGAATTCGTCGGTCACCAGGGCAACCGCGGGCAGGCCTCGCATGGCCGAGTTCAATCCGTCACGAACCGTGCCGGTTGTGCAGCTGCCTCAATGGCCGTATGCCGCCACCACCGCCGAGCACTCGGCGGCGATGGTCGACAGCATCTGGTCCGAGGCGATCGAAGACGCGTCGCCCTTGTCGTAGCGCCGGAATCCGGCATTGGGCAACAGATCGGCCAAGGCGGCCTCGACGTGATCGAGGAAGGCGACAGAGTCTGGGAACCCGTTGGCCAACAGTCCGATAGTGACCTGGTTGCTGGTGTCGAGCCGAAGCTCGTAGGCCGTCGGCTCGGTCGCGACGTCGGCCCGCGGATCTACGAAAGCGATGCTCATGTTCT
>JAGQSP010000014.1:0-9564 GCA_020439485.1 Acidimicrobiales bacterium
GCTGTTTTTGATTTCTCCACATGGGAGCGCTTACACGCGACGTCGGGCCTGAGCCGAGCGGCCACCATCGGCGTCACGGTGAAGCTGGCGGGCGCGCTTCTCGGCTGAGGCCGAAGCGTCGGTTTGCGTCCATACTCGATGGGCATGGACAAGCTCAGCGCGCTGACGGCCCGCCGCGTGGCGATCAGGGCCCACGGGCTGAGCAAGCCGCGACCGCAGGGGCGTGTCGATCGGAGGCATCTGCGCAAGGTGCTCGACGACATCGGCCTGGTCCAGATCGACTCGGTCAACGTCTTGGCGAGGTCACACCATTTGGTCCTGTATTCCAGGCTGGGCGACCACGACGATTCGGTTCTGACGAGGCTGGCCGACGACGGATCGCTGGTCGAGGGCTGGGTGCACGAGGCGTCGTTCCTGCCCGCCCAACACCATCACCTCTTCCACTGGAGGCGCGACGAAGCGCGACGTTTCGTCGGTGTGCGACCCAGCACCAGGGCATGGGTCGAGGAACACCAAGCTCTGATCGACGATGTTCTCGAACAGGTTCGTGACAATGGCCCAATCGGCGCAGGGGACCTCGATCAGCGATCCGGACGCCGGGGCCCGTGGTGGGGTTGGGACGAGGCAAAGATCGCAATCGAGTGGCTGTTTCGAATCGGCGATGTCGGTGCGACGAGGGGCGCCCAGTTCGAACGCCGCTATGACCTGATGGACCGGGTCTTGCCCGAGTGGGCGTCGCGCGAGCCCACCGATCGAGAGGTGGCTCACCGCGAACTGGTGCGCCTGGCCACCCGACATCTGGGTGTGGCATCGATCGGCGATATCACCGACTACCACCGGCTCAAGAAGACCGATGTGAAGCGACACGTCGCCGAGTTGGTGGCCGACGGCGAGCTGGTCGAGGTCGCAGTGGAAGGTTGGACTGAGCCGGGCTACCTCATGGCCCACACCAAGCCGTCGAGGACGGTTTCACAATCGGCGCTCGTCAGCCCGTTCGACCCCCTCGTCTGGCACCGACCCCGCGCAGAGCGACTGTTTGGGTTCCACTACCGGATCGAGATCTATGTTCCAGCGCCGAAACGCAAGTACGGCTACTACGTTCTGCCCTTCTTGCACAACGACGCAATCAGGGCGCGGGTCGACCTCAAACACGACCGCCAAGGTGACGCCTTGTTGTGTCGCGCTGCGTGGGGGGAAGCCAGCGACGACGACCCCGCCGACACGGTCAGAGCCCTGGCTCAAGAACTGAGACAACTGGCCGACTATATTGGTACGGACAATGTTAAGGTCAGCCGGGTAGGTGACCTGTCGGGAGCCCTCGATGCAGAGTTCTGAAACCCCGGTTGCGGCCGAACGGAGACCGATGAATCCTCCAACCCCCTCAAAACCCATTGGCCTACCGTGGGCTCGCACACTTCGCCGCGGCTGTCGCATGCAGTGCCCGGTGTGTGGGCGGGGGAAGCTGTTCACCGGCGTTTTCAAGATGATCGAGGACTGCCCGCAGTGCGGCCTGCACTACGAACGCCTCGAGGGCCACTGGCTCGGGGCGCTGGCCGTCAACACCATGGTCACCTTCTTCATGTTGTTTGTGGCACTGGGCGTGACGCTGATCGTCTTCTACCCAGAGTTCCCGATCGCGACCATGCTGCTGATCCTTCTTCCCATTGCGATACTGGCGCCGCTGGTCATGTTCAGGCCGACTCGCACCTTCTGGATGGCGATGGATGCCATCTTGCGCCCGCCCCAGCCCGGCGAGGTGCACGACGAGTACTTGCCCGAGAACCAGCTGGCCGAGAAATCGTCCTAAACGGGTTGCGAAACGTAATCGTTCGGTCCATCATTAGTCGCTCCTTCGAACAGGGTCGTACGGCCTCGTTCGAACTGCGGTTGGTCCCGTGGTGAAGTTTGGAGTTCACGCCGGCCTGTCAAGCCGGAGGTCGCGGGTTCAAATCCCGTCGGGACCGCGGTCGGGTAGCTCAGTCGGCAGAGCGACCGCCTGAAAAGCGGTAGGTCACCGGATCGACGCCGGTCCCGACCACTGCACGACGAACCCGGGCTTCGGTCCGGGTTCGTTCAGTTTTTGTCGGTTGCTGCCAGGGCTGTTTCGGGCGCAGCGACCTGCCAGAACGCCTCGCTCAGAACACGGTCGATCGACTCGAGTCTCGACTCGACAGGCGACGTGTTCCACGAGCCGGCTAGCCGAACCATCCATTGGGCGGTTTCGGTGCCCTGGTCGCTCCTCACCGCCGCGACCTCCACCAGTGCCGGTAGAAACTCGAGTCGCCTCTCCAGTTCGGCGCGCAGGTTCGACCTTTTGACCTCGTAGGCGGCGAGGCTCTGGGCCAGCAGGGTCTGGTTCGTCGCTGACGATCCGCCCGAGGCCTTGAACTCGAGCGACCGCCCATCGCGACCGATCCTCACCACCACGGCCTCGGGTACGGCCGCCGCGGCCAGTTCGAGGTCTGCCTCGAGGCCGCCCGGACCGTCGAGCCAGCCATCGACGGGATCGGTGATGACCAGGCGGGCAGAGGCTGTCGAATCGATCGATGACTGGCGTATGAGGGTTGCGCCAACCGCGCCCGACATCACCAGAGCCAGAACCACCATCGTGACCACATCGAGATTGGAAAGCCGCTCGGATCGACTCTGCCCGCTCACATACCCAACGAGTACCAGCTCCCGCCGCCCAAAGTGATGCACGCGCCACAGACTGTCGCCCAAATGCAAAGAACCTGGTGCTGATCATCTCTGCGACGATCATCCTGTTTCAACATCGTCGAGAACGTGGCGACGTCGGGAATCAAGTGAGCTGCTATCACTAGCGCGGTGATCGAGCCGACTCTTGTGACCATCGAGGGCCAGCGGCTCTCGGCAACCGTGGCCGTCAGCGACAAGATGCCCGAGATAGTCAGCATCGGGCCCGCCTTCTCGCCTTCACGAGAACTGCTGGGCAGGGCGGTCGCGCACGGTGGGCTCGACGAACCGGTTCCGCTGGGCATCGTGGCCGAAGAATCGAACGGTCACATGGGCCGGCCCGGGCTCATGGGCATGCGCAGCGACGGTACGGCGTGGTCGCCGAGGTTTGGCTGTGTCGCGTATGAGGCCGATACCACGCGCCTTTGGGTCAAGTTGCATGACCCCATCGCCCAACTGGAGCTCGAGATCGAGTTGGTGATCGACGACGTGCTGGTGGTTCGCACCTCGCTCACCAACACCGGCCCTTCGATCTACGTGCTGTCGAGGCTGTCGCCGTCCATTCCGGTGCCGGCAACGGCCACCGAGCTGGTGTCGTTCCGGGGGCGATGGGCACGCGAGTTCTCGTTGTGTCGCGAGCCGTGGACAGGGCTGCGGGTGGTCGAGAACCGCCGCGGTCGCACATCGCATCAGAGCGCTCCGGCGCTGATAGCGGGCACCGCCGGGTTCGGCGAACAACACGGGAGCTTGTGGGGGGTGCAACTCGCATGGAGCGGCAACCACGAACTCGCCGCCGAGGTTCTCGCCGACGGCAGACGGCACATACAGGCCGGCGAGCTGATCGCTCCTGGCGAGGTCATGCTCGAACCGGGGCAAAGCTATTCGATGCCCGAAGTCGTCGTCGCGTGGTCGAACTGCGGCCTCACCTCCCTCAGCCAGGCCTTCCACGCACACGCCCGCAGCTTCCTGCCGATCTCGAGGCCAAGGCCGGTCAGCCTCAACACGTGGGAAGCCGTCTACTTCGACCACGACCTGGAACGGCTATGCGCTCTGGCCGATGCAGCCGCTCAGGTTGGCGTCGAGCGGTTCATCCTGGACGACGGCTGGTTCGGCGGACGACGCAACGACCGAGCCGGTTTGGGTGACTGGTGGGTCAGCCCCGATGTCTGGCCAGAAGGCCTCGACCCCCTGATCGACCGCGTAACCGTCCTCGGGATGGAGTTCGGCCTGTGGGTGGAGCCCGAGATGGTCAACCCCGACTCGGAGCTGTACCGGGCACACCCCGATTGGACGTTGACAACTCCGGGCTACGTGCCTCTTCAGGGTCGACACCAGCTGGTGCTGGACCTCGGGCGTCCCGAGGTGGCAGATCATCTCTTCGCCTCGATCGACGCCCTGTTGCAGCGGTATCCGATCGGCTATCTCAAGTGGGACATGAACCGCGACATCGTGCAGGGCTCGCACGGGGGCCGGCCAGGCGCTCGCGGCCATGTGATCGGTCTGTATTCGCTGCTCGATCGCATTCGCGAAGCCCACCCCCAGGTCGAGATCGAGAGCTGCGCCTCGGGAGGTGGGCGCGCCGACCTCGCCGTGCTGCGGCGCGCCTGTCGAATCTGGACGTCGGACTGCAACGACGCTCTCGAACGCCAGGCAATTCAGCGAGGCTTCTCGGTGCTGTTCCCTCCTGAGGTCATGGGTTCTCACATAGGTCCGGCCACCTCCCACACCACCGGCCGAACCCAGACGCTGGCTTTCAGGGCCGCCACCGCCCTGTTCGGCCATTTGGGCATCGAGTGGAACCTGCTCGAGGCCGGGGAAGAAGACCTCGCCCGGCTGGCCGCAGCGGTCGCCGCCCACAAACGTCTTCGGCCTCTGCTGCACAGCGGCAATGTCGTACGGCTGGACCACCCCGATCCTTCGGTGGTGGCCCACGGGGTCGTCTCACCCGACGCCACACAGGCGGTGTTCTGCCTTTCGCAGGTTGCGACAGGCAGCAGCGAGTTGCCGCTGAACTTTCACCCGGTCGGGCTGGATCCGCACGCCGAATACGTCGCTTCGCTGGCATCAGAGCTCGGGCTGCCGCGCCGGGCAGCACGGCGCAAGCCCCCGTGGTTCCCGGGGCCCGTCCGCTCCAGCGGTAAGACGTTCGAGCGTCAGGGCCTTCCATTGCCTCCTCTCGACCCCGAGACATGTCTGATCATCGAATTCACCGCCGTCAACTGAGCGCTCCATTAATCCCATCGATGTTGGAAGCAGCCGGATCAAACCGGGATAATGACCGTCATGGTTCCACCGAACAAATCACCAATGTCAGAAGAACACAAAGCTGCACTTGCCAGAGGTAGGTCTGAGGGAGCGGCGGTAAGGGCTTATCTCGAGGCCCTCGAGACCCATCGCCCCAAGCGTGGCCGCAAGCGCACAGTCGAGGGCATCAAGGCCAAGCTCGAATCGATCGCCTCCGAGCTCGAATCGGCCACCGGCATAGCCAAGCTCGACCTCATGCAAGAGCGGCGAGATCTCGAAAAAGAACTCCAGGAGCGTGAGGAGATAGTCGACATCTCTTCACTTGAACAAGGCTTCATTTCAGTCGCAAAGGATTACGGCGACCGCAAGGGCATCGAATATGCCACTTGGCGAGAATTTGGTGTCTCAGCTGCAGTGTTGAAGTCGGCTGGCATCAAGAGAGGCTCCTGACTCAGCCAAATCAATACGGTGGATCTTCGAAGGTCGGCGGCTCCAGGGTCGCCGGCCTTCGGCTTTTTGGTCGCGCCGGTCAAAGGATCGGTTCAGGCACCTCAGCCGCGGCATCGGGGTCGGTCGCAAGCAGCTCTTCGATGCGGCCCACCACGGCGGCCACCTGTTCACCCGCCAGGCCCACGAACTGAAGCCGGTCGCCTATCAGCGACCCGATCTCGGTGCGGTCCAGCGGGAAGTCCGGATCGTCTGCAAGGTCGTCCAGCATCGTGTTGTCGGCGGCCCGCTCACGCATCGCCAGCGCCGCGGCAACGGCGTGCTTCTTGATGATCTCGTGAGCATGCTCGCGGCCAACTCCGGCCTTTACGGCCGCCACCAAGAGCTTGGTCGACGCCAAGAACGGCAGATAGCGCTCGAGCTCTCGTCCGAGCATCTCGGGGTAGGCCCCGAGGTCGTCCAACACAGTCGCAGCGGTTTGCAGGGCTCCATCGGTCGCGAAGAATGCGTCGGGCAGCAGCACTCGCCTGACGACCGAGCAGCTGACATCACCTTCGTTCCACTGGTCGCCGGCAAGGCTCGAGGCCATCGTGAGGTGCCCGCGCAAGATGGTCATGAACCCACCGATCCTCTCGGTCGAGCGGGTGTTCATCTTGTGCGGCATGGCAGACGAGCCGACTTGGCCAGGCCGAAATCCCTCGGTCAGCAGTTCGGCTCCGGCCATCAGGCGCACCATCAGCGCCATGTTGGCCAGCGGCGAGACGATCTGGCATAGGGCCGCCACCACGTCTAGGTCCAGCGATCGCGGATAGACCTGACCGACACTGTCGAACGTGGCGGAAAATCCCAGTTCGTCGGCAATCGATCGCTCGATGGTGGTGGCGGCCTCAGCAGTACCGAGCAACTCGACCTGATCGAGTTGGGTGCCCACAGGGCCCTTGATGCCCCGTAGCCGATAGTTGTCCAGCAAGGCGTCGAGCCTGTCGATGGCGCTGATCAGTTCGTCGGCCAGCGATGCGAAGCGCTTGCCCAGGGTCGTCGCTTGGGCGGCGACGTTGTGAGACCGGCCGGTCATCACAAGCGACGAGTACTCGCCGGCCCTCGCGCCCATTCGCGCCAGCACGGCCAGAGCGCTGCGACGCACCAGTAGCAGCGAGTCCTTGATCTGGACCTGCTCGACGTTCTCGGTCAGGTCGCGGCTGGTGAGGCCCTTGTGGATGTGTTCGTGGCCGGCCAGATCGCAGAATTCTTCGATCCGGGCCTTTACGTCGTGAAGAGTGACCCTCTCGCGCTCGCGGATCGATCCCAGGTCGACCTGGTCGACAACCCTTCTGTAGTCGTCGACGACCTGCTGTGGCACCTCGACCCCGGCGGCGCGCTGGGCCTCGAGCACCGCAATCCAGAACTGGCGCTCGCGAACCACCTTGGCTTCTGGCGACCAGATCGCACACATCTGCGTGCTGGCATAACGATCGGCCAGAACGTTGGAAATCGCGGGTTTGGCAGACACCGTCAGCGCCCGAGCTGCAGGTATTGCTCTCGTCCCGGGCCAACACACACCAGGCCTACGGGTACACCGACTTGCTGCTCGAGGAAGCGGATGTAGTCCATCGCACGCTGCGGCAGTTGGTGGGCCTCGGTGATTCCCGACAGATCTTCTTCCCACCCCGGGAGCTCGACATATACCGGCTTGGCCTTCTCGAGGTCGGCGAATCGATCGGGCATCACGGAACGCTCGACGCCGTCGATCTCGTAGGCGACGCATACCTTGATCGTTTCGAACGAGTCGAGGATGTCGAGCTTGGTAAGGGCGATTTCGGTGAGGCCGTTGAGCCGAGCCGCGTGGCGACCCATGACGGCGTCGAACCAGCCAGGACGGCGCCGGCGGCCGGTGTTTACGCCATACTCGCGGCCCCGCTCGACAAGGATGTCGCCGGTGTCGTCGAGCAGCTCGGTAACAAACGGGCCGCTGCCAACCCGGGTGACGTAGGCCTTGGTGATACCGATGATGCGGTCGAACACGTTGGGCCCGACACCAGCACCAACCGCGGCGAACCCGGCTACCGGATTGGACGAGGTCACGTATGGATACGTTCCGTGATCGACGTCGAGGAAGGTCGCCTGAGCACCCTCGAACAAGATTCGCTCACCGCGATCGAGCGACTGATGAATCATGTCGATGGTGTCCGCCACATACGGCAGCACTCGGGGCGCGATCTCGTCGAGGAACTGCTCGGCCAGCGCAGCCGGATCGAAGCCTTCGTGGCCGTGCACCTCGCGCATCAGGTGGTTCTTGTCCAGCAGCGACGCCGCCACCATCTGCTTGAACGTCGCCGGATCTGCGAGATGCTCCATTCGCACACCCAGACGAGCGGTCTTGTCCGAGTAGGCCGGGCCGATGCCGCGCTTGGTGGTTCCGAGCTTCGAATCTCCCAGGCGTTCTTCGCTCAACGCGTCGAGTACCTGGTGGTACGGCATGACCAGGTGGCAGTGCGAAGAAACCCTAATGCGGCTGCAGTCGACACCCTTTCGTTCGAGCGTGTCGATCTCGGCCAGCAAGGTGACGGGGTCGACCACGACACCGTTTCCGATGATCGGCGTCACATGGTCATAGAGGACGCCGCTGGGTATCAGCTGCAGGGCGAACGTCTCACCATCGACCACGAGAGTGTGGCCAGCGTTGTGACCCCCCTGATACCGAACCACGAGGGTCGATTCCTTGGCCACCACGTCTACGACGCGGCCCTTGCCCTCGTCGCCCCATTGGGTACCAACCGCGATAGAAGCAGGCACACGGTCTCCAAACGTCGGGTGTGCACGACGTTGGACGATCCTATATCTCCCCGGACTCGCACCTCACCGAAAATGTGCTTTCCGGATGCAGCGACGACCTGCCGCGCGAACATGGACCCGTGCGCCACGTCAGCAACTCACTGCGGTTCTTGAGCCGGCAGGCCCCGCTGGCCTCCCGGCTGGAGGCCTTGCTTCGGATGTGGAGCCAGCCCCAGCGTGCCTATCACGACACGGAACACCTCGACCGGATGTTGGGCGCGACCACTTGGTTGGCCGACGAACTCGACGTTCGCGACCCTGCGGTGAAGGTGTCGCTCGAACTGGCCGTGTGGTATCACGACGCGGTCTACGACGCTCAGTCGACCGACAACGAGGCTCGCAGCGCCGACCTGGCCCGGCAGTCGCTGGGCGGGCTCGTGCCCGAGGCCACTGTCGAGCAGGTGGCCCGGCTGGTCCTGTTGACCGCCGGACACTCGGTGGCCGAAGGGGACCTCGAAGGTTGCCTGGTCGTCGACGCCGACCTGTCGATCCTGGGCGCCGAGCCGGCGGTTTACGACAGCTACAGAGGAGGAGTGCGCGCTGAGTATGGGCACCTGGACGATGCGACATTCATCGCCGGACGCTCGGCCTTCCTGAGGGGAATGCTCGAGCGCAGCCGGGTCTTCAACACGGCGCCTGCACGTTTGGCATGGCAGGCCCAGGCCCACGAAAACATGGCCCACGAACTCGAAGCGCTCGCCCGATCCTGAACTCGGTTTTGTGCCTCAGACCTGGTGGGCTGGCACCCGCACCCGTACTTCGAGTTGACCGTCGACCACGTCGACCTCGGCGACAGAATCGTCCTCGACCGGCCGGCTGAGCAGGATCATGGCAAGTCGATCGACGATCTCTCGCTGGATGGTGCGCTTGAGCGGTCGTGCGCCAAAGGCCGGGTCGTAGCCAAGGTCTGCCAGTTTGTTGATGGCCTCGGTGCTGACGTCGAGTTCGATTCCCCGATCGTCGAGACGATGGCGAACCGCCTCCAACTGCATCTCGACGATGGGCGCCATGTTTTCGCGCGTCAGCTCGTGGAACCTGACTATGTCGTCGATGCGGTTGATGAACTCGGGACGGAAGAAGTCGGCCGGGTCGCCCGGCAGGTTCGACGTCATGATCACCACGACGTTGGTGAAATCGACAGTGCGCCCCTGTCCGTCGGTGAGGCGTCCGTCGTCGAAGACCTGCAGCAGCACGTTGAACACGTCCTGGTGGGCCTTCTCGACCTCGTCTAGCAGGATCACCGAGTAGGGCTTGCGACGCACGCTCTCGGTGAGCTGGCCGCCCTCGTCGTGACCGACATAACCCGGAGGCGCCCCGATCAGGCGACTGACCGAGTGCTTCTCCATG
>JAGQSP010000014.1:9579-10578 GCA_020439485.1 Acidimicrobiales bacterium
GGATCATGGCGCGCTCGTCGTCGAACATCACCTGGGCCAGAGCCCTGGCCAGTTCGGTCTTTCCGACGCCGGTGGGGCCGAGGAACAAGAAGGTTCCGATGGGCCGGTTGGGGTCGGACAGCCCGGCCCGGCTGCGGCGGATGGCGTTGGCCACCACCGACACCGCGTCGTGTTGTCCGACGACACGCTCGTGCAGCAGCGTCTCGAGGTGCACCAGCTTGTCGGCCTCGCTCTCGAGAAGGCGCGACACCGGTATGCCGGTCCAGCGGGCGACCACCTCGGCGATGTCCTCTGGCTCGACCTCCTCCTTCAGCATCCTCTGCTCGGCCTGAAGCCGGCGAAGCTCCTCGGTGGCTGCATCGACACGTCGGGTCAGCTCGGGCAGCTTTCCATAGCGGATCTCGGCGGCCTTCTCGAGGTCGACTTCGCGCTCCAGCTCACCGTTGAGACGCTCGATCTCGGACTTGATGGCACGGATCTTGTCGATGGCGGCCTTCTCGAGCTCCCAGTGGGCGGTCATGCCCGCCAGCTTCTCCTTGTCGTCGGCGAGCCTTGCCTCGATCTCGTTGCGGCGCTCGACGCTGACCGGATCGCTCTCCTTGGCCAGTGCCACCAGCTCGATCTCGAGCTGACGGATACGCCTGTCGACCACGTCGATCTCCATCGGCATCGAGTCGATCTCGATGCGCAGGCGACTTGCGGCCTCGTCCATGAGGTCGATGGCCTTGTCTGGCAAGAAACGGTCGCTCAGGTAGCGGTCGGACAAGACGGCAGCACTCAGCAGAGCGGCGTCCTGGATTCGCACACCGTGATGAACCTCGTAACGCTCCTTGAGCCCCCGAAGGATGGCCACGGTGTCGGTCACCGAAGGTTCGCCGACCAGTACCGGCTGGAAGCGCCGCTCGAGGGCCGGGTCTTTTTCGATGTGGGCGCGGTACTCGTCGAGGGTGGTGGCGCCGATCATTCGCAGCTCACCACGGGCGAGCATCGGCTTGAGCA